>JAKPKS010000092.1 GCA_029553585.1 Candidatus Atribacteria bacterium
GGTCATTGAGGGAGAGGATGTCATTGTCGCCCAGGATAATGTGAAACTCAGCTATGAAGATATCAGTCTTAACGCAAATTATGTACAGATTATCATAGATAAAAACGAGTTGATTGCCAGAGATGAGGTAGTATTTAATATAGAAAATGAGAGCTATACCTGCCAGGTTTTAAACTATAACTGGAAGACCGATAAAATTATGATGGAGGGATTTGCCGGGGAAACTACCGGTGAAAATGTGAGAGGTTTGGTCTATTACAGAGGAGGGAAGTTGGAAAACTTTCCCGACACTATTGAAATTTCCAGCGGTTTTTTTACCACCTGTGACCTGGAAGAGCCACACTGGCATATTGAAGCAGAACAAATTACCATCTATATTGATGACAAAATTGTAGCTAAAAAAGTCTCCTGGTATGAAGGGAAACGAAAGATGTTTTCCTTCCCGTCTTTCTTAATCTTTCTGAGGGGGAAGAACCAGCTCCCCTATGTACCCGATATTGGTAAAAGCAGCTATGAGGGATGGTTTTTGAAAAATCGATTTAACTATGTTGAGGATGAGTCATCCTATGGCAGTATTTTTGTAGATGTGACACAAAATGCGGGAATTGGAGCAGGGATTGAGCATACCTTTGAATTAGGAGAGAAGAAAGTTGATGATGGCGAAGTGGTACTCTACCTTTATACTCTGAAAAGAAAAGCAGCTAATATCTATGATATAGATGGCAGTATCAGGTACTGGCAAAATTTTGAAAATGACTTAAGGTTAAGAGCAAATGTAACCTATAATACCAATATCGACCCCAGTGCATTGTTGAATGCAAGCCATAATATAAAACCAGATTTTTATCTATACAAAAAATGGGAAGATTCGCTTCTGACCCTTACCGGAAAATACAATTTCAATGTGAAAAAAGATTCTACCACCAGTTCTGGTAATATTAAAATGGTTTATGATAGTAAATTGAGCGATGATTTGAGCTCAAACCTATCCTTACTTTATAATTCTACCGATTCCACCAACACCTCTATCGACCACTGGCTGCGCCCGGAATGGCAATTAAGGTATAGCGGGCAAGGCTATTCACTTACCCTGTTGGCCGAAAAACTGCTGGAATTAAATGACAGACCGGAAGGTACCAGTACCAGAAGTACTCTGGATAGATTACCAGAATTAATTTTTACTAAAAACAGTGAGGAATTATGGAATACCGGCATCACCTACAGTGTTAATGCGTCACTGGGTAATTTTTATGAAAGCGCTACAGACCAGGAAAACGTGCGTGGTGAGTATATTATAAATGTCAACAAACCCTGGAAAATTAATGATAATATCAGTTTGAATGCCTCAGGAATTTACAGGCAGGATGTCTACCTAAGCGGTGAGGCACGTTATATGCTGGGCGGCAAGCTGGACTTAAGGGTTGGCTATCAGCCTGAGTTTTCTGGTAACTTATCTTACAGCTACTACATGTCTGAAGGACCAACACCCTTTAATTTCGATGTATTGAGCCCTTTATCCGAATCTGCCAGTGCCAGTGTGGTAATAAAACCAACAGATGATTTACAGCTGAACCTTTCTACTAATTACAATTTTGTGACTGAATCTTTTGGCAGTTTAGGGGCCAGGTTGCAATGGAGACCAAAGGGTGAGCACAGTATCTCTCTAAACACCTACTATGATTTAAATAAAATGAAGTGGAATGAGAGAGTTGATACCAGAATGTCGTTGAAGTTGAGTGATGATTGGAAACTGAGTTATAGCGGTTCTGTTTATTTTGATAAATTTGATGTCAGGAACAGTGTAATCAGTGTGGTCAGAGACCTGCATTGCCGGGAAATGAGTATCAATTACCGTCAATCCACTAAATCCATCTGGGTTGATTTTAGTATAAAGGCCTTCCCCACCGAATCCATCACCATCGGTAGCTAAAAAAGCTCGTCGTGCGTTTTGCGTTGTACTCTTATCTTGTCACTGCGAGGCAGCCAATAAGCCCGAATTTTAGGCTGCCGTGGCAGTCTCATCCACTTCCCACCCGCACCTTCTCTTCTTTCTGTCTCTGCGAGCGAACGTAGTGAGCGTGGCAGTCTCATACTCTACTGCCCGCACTCTTTAACATTACATATTTTACGATATACGGCATACCGTGTGAAAACTCACCTTTTTAAGCCAAAAATACAGTAAAGTGGAGGACAAAGTGTATTTTATACCATATATTTATCATCTAATCCCATATTTTGGTTAAATTAATACCATAAGTGGAGGTAAATTATTCATAGAAACA
>JAKPKS010000094.1 GCA_029553585.1 Candidatus Atribacteria bacterium
GAAGGGGAATCCACTGTAGAGCTAACTGCTGACCAGGTTAATTATGACAAAGAAAATGATTTGATGGTTTTTGTTGGCAATGTGATTATAATTCAGGGAGACACTACGCTTACAGCCGGTATTGCCTCTTTTAATGTAGATACCAAAGTGGGGCAGATTTCTGAAAATGTAAAACTGGTAAAAGAGGATATTACTATTACTGGGGAGAAGTTAGAGGCATTTTTGAACGATAAACGATACATCTTTGAAAATCAAGTTGAATTGATACAGGAAAGAGAAGACGATAAGGGTGAGCCGGATAATATCACCTGGAAGTGTCAGAAATTAGAAATATTTACCGAAACCAAAAATATGACCGCTATCGGTGAGGTGCTCATTACCAAAAAGGATTATACTATAACAGCTTTGGAGGCAATCTATAATGATAAGGAAGATAAAATATCTTTGGCCGGTGGGGTTAAGATTGAGGAGATCGCTAATGACCGAAAGATTTCTGGCGAACAGGCTGTTTTCCATATTGGTGATGATATATTGGAAGTGACCGGTGGTGTCAGAAGCAGTATGGTTTTAGATTAAATTGTAAAATATTGGAGAATCATTATGTTGAAGAATATTAATACCAATTCCACAAATCCTGCAAACAAGACCAAATTTTTTAATGATAAGTATAAAAAGATAACATGGTTTAAAACTAAAACTGTAATCAATTTCCTGCTCGGCTGCTTTTTACTAATAATCTTACTCAGCACACTCAACGGCTGTGCCCGCTGGCCTGATGGGGGAGGAGGAGATAAAAAAAACTTGTTGGTTATCAAGGTTGATATCAATGAAAATGGTAAAATCAACACAGAACAGGGGAAATACTATATAGTTCTCGATACTCAGGAAGGTGCGTCAACGCCACCTTCAGGGGAATTAGCTGATTGGAAGGAAAATTATTATTATATCAAGCTGGATAATTTTGGGTCTTGCAGTGGTAGACTGGGTAGCACCTGTAAACCCATTTTTGTCACTAAAGGTGAAAAATATTTTCAGGTTAATTTAGAACTTAAGAACCTGGGAAATCCTAAAAAGGTCTTCATGAATGTCGTTACTACCGATAAAGATGATAAGACTTATGATTCTATGGGGGAACCCTCGAGGTTGACTGTTGATACCAGCATACCAGACTTTAGTAAAATAGAAACAGATATTACAGGAGATTCAGAGGGTGGGCCTGATTTTGATATTGCAAAAGTTACCATCTCTCTCCTTTAATACAACCATAGGGACGGTTCTACTGACACAATATTAACAATAAAGAGAAACTAAATTACATGATGGTCATCAAATTCAATATGGATAGATAGGTGTTATATTAAGGTTTTAAGGTTGATTCTTTACAAAGAAATGTAACTCTTAAATAAATAGAATTATAACTTGTAATAAAAATTTACTGGATATATAAAATAAAAAGTAAAGGAATAAATACATTTTAGATATGCCTAGAGTACCACGCGAGTATAGCGAAAGCGGTATATATCATATTATGGTGAGGGGTAATGCAAAAGAAGATATTTTTATTGATAACCAAGATAAAGGGAAGTTATTAAAAATACTTTTTCAAAAAAGAAAAGAAGAATTATTCCTGATGTATTCTTACTGTATTATGAACAATCATGCTCATTTTGTCTTAAAAGAACTGAGAGAATCAGTCTCTGATTCTATGAAACGGATTACCATATCTTATGCCTCGTATTTTAATAAAAAGTATAAAAGAATAGGACATGTTTTTCAAGATAGATTTAAAAGTGAAGCAATTAAAAACGATTCTCAGTTGCTTATGGTAATTCGATATGTTCATAATAACCCTGAGAAGGCGGCCATTATGAGAAAAGAAGATTATCCGTGGAGTAGTTTCAATTTTTATTTATCTCAAGATAAAATATTGCCAGAAGTTAACGATATTCTAAAATATTTTTCAATAAATATCCAGGAAGCAATGAGATCATTTATTCGGTTTAGTGACCAGGAAGAAAATAAAACATTTTTGGATATTTCGGAAAAAGAATATACTGATCAAGATGATGTATGCCGGTTCGTGGAAGAATTTTTAAAAAATCATAACCTGAAAAATAATGATTTAAACTACAAACATAATGTTGAATTGAGAACAGCTTTGATTAGAGAACTGCCAGTAAAGTTTAATAATATATCTCAAAGAAGTATAGCAGAAGTAACAGGGGTTAGTAGAGAAAAAGTTAGAAGAATATTAAAAAGTGTGTCAATAGAACCGTCCCCGTGACATTTTTTAGCCGCCGATGGTGATGGATTCGGTGGGGAAGGCCTTTATACTAAAATCAACCCAGATGGATTTAGTGGATTGACGGTAATTGATACTCATTTCCCGGCAATGCAGGTCTCGGACCACACTGATTACACTGTTCCTGACATCAAATTTATCAAAATATACAGAGCCGCTATAACTCAGTTTCCAATCATCACTTAACTTTAATGACATTCTGGCATCAACTCTCTCATTCCACTTCATTTTATTTAAATCATAGTAGGTATTTAGAGAGATACTATGCTCACCCTTTGGTCTCCATTGCAACCTTGCCCCTAAACTGCCAAAAGATTCAGTCACAAAATTGTAATTAGTAGAAAGGTTCAGCTGTAAATCATCTGTTGGTTTTATCACCACACTGGCACTGGCAGATTCAGATAAAGGACTCAATACATCAAAATTAAAGGGCGTTGGTCCTTCAGACATGTAGTAGCTGTAAGATAAATTACCAGAAAACTCTGGCTGATAGCCAACCCTTAAGTCCAGCTTACCGCCCAGCATATATCGTGCCTCACCGCTTAGGTAGACATCCTGGCGGTAAATTCCTGAGGCATTCAAACTGATATTATCACTAATTTTCCAAGGTTTATTGACATTTATAATATACTCACCACGCACGTTTTCCTGGTCTGTAGCACTCTCATAAAAATTACCCAGTGATGCATTAACACTGTAGGAGATGCCGGTATTCCATAATTCCTCACTGTTTTTAGTAAAAATTAATTCTGGTAATCTATCCAGAGTACTTCTGGGCCTGGTACCTTCCGGTCTTTCATTTAATTCCAGCAGTTTTTCGGCCAACAGGGTAAGTGAATAGCCCTGCCCGCTATATCTTAATTGCCATTCCGGACGCAGCCAGTGGTCGATAGAGGTATTGGTGGAATCGGTAGAATTATAGAGCAAGGATAGGTTTGAGCTCAAATCATCGCTCAATTTACTGTCATAAACCATTTTAATATTACCAGAACTGGTGGTAGAATCTTTTTTCACATTGAAATTGTATTTTCCGGTAAGGGTTAGAAGCGAATCTTCCCATTTTTTGTATAGATAAAAATCTGGTTTTATATTATGGCTTGCATTCAACAATGCACTGGGGTCGATACTGGCATTATAGGCTACATTTGCTCTTAACCTCAAGTCATTTTCAAAATTTTGCCAGTATTTGATACTGCCATCTATATCATAGATATTAGCTGCCTTTCTTTTCAGGGCATAAAGGTAGAGTACCACTTCGCCATCATCAACTTTCTTCTCTCCTAATTCAAAGGTATGCTCAATCCCTGCCCCGATTCCCGCATTTTGTGTAACATCTACAAAAATACTGCCATAGGATGACTCATCCTCAACATAGTTAAATCGATTTTTTAAAAACCATCCCTCATA
>JAKPKS010000161.1 GCA_029553585.1 Candidatus Atribacteria bacterium
ATAAAGAATAAACCAAAAAAACCACAAAAAATGTTGCCGGAGTATCTGAGTGTCGAAATAGCCGAAATATTTTCAGGAATAATTATTTTTTAAAAGCATTATCAATTATCAATTTTGATTATATAATAGTCAGCAAAATACTAATTTTCTTGACTGTTTAACTGAAGGAGGGAAATAGTGGTTATAGTTAGAGTACCAGCCACCACAGCGAATCTGGGTTCAGGCTTTGACTGCCTGGGAATGGCCTTATCTCTCTATCTGGAGATAGAGATGGAGAAAAGCGAGCAGGGTTTCCTGTTTGAGGCAGAAGGTGAGGGGGCGGAGATGCTTTCCTCAGGTAAGAGTAATTTAATCTATCGGGCGGCAAGCTTGGTAATGGACAAAGCCGGTATCAGCCCTGAGGAGAGAGGAATAAAGATTGCCATCAAAAATGAAATTCCGGTAGAGAGAGGATTGGGCAGCAGTGCTGCTGCTATTATCGGGGGAATTATGGCTGCCAGTGAGGTTTTTGACCTTAATCTGAGCCGTACAGAGATATTGAGAATGGCTTACAGCTTAGAAGGTCATTTAGACAATATTGTACCGGCACTTATTGGGGGATTTACCATTTCTTATCTGGACCAGAAGGGGCAGATAAGGTGGGTTAAATTGGATATACCCCATGACCTGAAAGCAGTAGTGGGGATTCCCTCTTTCAGACTGAGTACCGAGGAGATGAGAGGGGTATTACCCAAACAGGTGTCACTACAGGATGCGGTGGATAATCTCAGCAAATCTGCCTTACTGGTTAATGCCCTGCAGCAATCGAGATGGGAGCTTATTCCTGAGGCAATGCAGGACCGCCTCCATCAACCCTTCCGTCTTCCCTTTATCAAAGGAGCTAAGACTATTTTTTCAGAGGTGCAGAGAAGCGGTATAGCCGGTGTGGCTTTAAGCGGTTCCGGTCCCACTATAATTTCACTGGTTAAAGAAGGAATGGAAAAGGAGATTGTCAAAATTATGAAAAAAACTTTCTATGATGCCGATATTAAAAGTACGGTAAAGGTACTGGAACCAGAGTTGGATGGGGCTATGGTAGTAAAGGGAGAGAGTGAGCACCCGATTATTGT
Organism: Candidatus Atribacteria bacterium; assembly: GCA_029553585.1. Classification (GTDB taxonomy): domain Bacteria; phylum Atribacterota; class Phoenicimicrobiia; order Phoenicimicrobiales; family Stramentimicrobiaceae; genus Stramentimicrobium. Next base: position 1,110 of record JAKPKS010000161.1, read on the forward strand.
GCAAAAATACGGAGGGAGCTCGGTTGCTGATATTGAAAAGATTAAAAAGGTGGCAAAGAAG
>JAKPKS010000168.1 GCA_029553585.1 Candidatus Atribacteria bacterium
AGGTCTTTAAAAGCTGCATCCATATTTATATTGAATTCTGGAGCAAGGGCAATATAACCGGTCATATCCATAATGTTTTGTTCGTTATTCTTAATATTGCTAAATACCAGAATGTTATTCAGAGGACCTTCCATTCCCAATTCCAGAGAAAAAGGAGTAACTGCTAAAAGGTCTACATACGATAAGAAAATATTAGTCCGTAAACGCTTAAAATTATCCCGATTATATTCTGCAAAAACATTCAGGCCATAAAATTCTGGAAGATTTACATCGAGTTTGGGATAGTAGCGAACGATATCCAAATAATTGAGGTCGTTGATGTTTAGCGCAAAATTCATATCTTTATAGTTTGCCAGGTTAATTGCTCCGCTAACATTGATCAGCTCATTAATTTTCAAGCCCTGTAAAGTAACAATATTATCTTTTAGCATAGCGGCTAATTCGAAATTCAGGGGCTGATTATTTACAGTTCCTTCTATTCCTGTTACATAAATATTGGCATCTTTCATTTTGTAATTGAAAGTGCCCAAAGCGTCTAAACTTAAATCAACGGGAACAGGATTATCAAGAGTTAAGCCAGTAAGTGTCTGTAAAACGATATTATCATCAGTAATTATTGCTTTCAATTCTCCTTTCAAACCGGGATTCAAATTTTTCAGGGTTGGCTGCGCATATAATTCTGCTATAAGAAGATCATCAAATTTGGCATCCACTAAGAGATTGTGATCAAGAACATCTCCTATTACTTCAATATTAAACCCGTTACTACTTGATAACTGGGCATCTAAATATAAATTATTTGCATCGGGAAGAGGTAATAACTTTACTTTCCCGGTCACATTTTCTATATTGGCAAGCTTGTAAGCAAAATCAAGCTGGTTGATAGTTGCATCCACATAAGGATATTTACCCCATAATTCTGCATATAGATCTAAATTGGCTGCTGCCAGATAAGGTTGGGCAGTTTTATTGATAGGTTTGGTTTCCAGATTGGCATCCAAAATCATATTCAGCGGACTAAATTTACCTGTCAGATTAATTATCTGATTATCAAAAACCAGTTCCGGAATTATAAAATCCAGAAAGTCGTCTTGATAAGTTCCGCTTAGATTCAGGTTTTTAAAAGTATAATTTTGGTAAGCAGCTTGTTCAGATATTATACTAAGCTCCAATTCTGGTTTATCAATTGTGCCCTCTCCGGTAATTTTAGCATTCACCATTCCCCTGAGGTCTTTTTGTATCATTGCCAAATCTATATCAACCGAAACATCTGCTCGCTCAAATTTCATTTTACGAGTTAAATTGCTGATGGCCACTTCAGCAGAAAGATTGCTGCTGCCAATATTGCTTTGGGAAAGTGATAAGTTTAAATTGTTTCCATCTGTTTTTAGCCATAAATAGGGAATAAGCACTGGATAATTATTAGCAAAAAGGGTTTCCGTTCCCCAAATCTGAGCTTCTGCCTGATATTTTAAAGGCGCTTTTAAAGAATCCTGTTTTAAAGATCCAATTAACGAAATTTCCGTTCGCAGATTTGGTATATCCGGATGAGAAACTAACAGAGGTTTATATGCGGAAATTTCTCCTTCCACGGAAGCGATTCTTCCTTTATCCAATAATCCCTTAGCGGTTAATTTTCCCCCTTTGGAAGTGAAAGCATTAATTGTAGCATTCGTGGTGGACTTATTAAAGGCAGTAAGATTGATTCCCGAAAAGCTCTCGGAAATAGTTAAATTGCCATACTGCATAATCTTAACAGGGATATCTAAAGAAATAACGGCAGCACCGTCACTAAGCTGAAGGCGCTTAAAATAATGAGCAAAATCCGGAAGTACAAGTGGTTTTTTCGCTTTGGGGGGTTTGGGTTTATATTTATAAGAATAATAGACAACTGGCTTGTGTATCTCTATGTCATTAATCAATTTATTGGTTTTAAAACCGGATAGGACATAGCGCGTGAGGTTATAGCGTGCACTTAAACGATTAATTTTTATAGCTAAACTGCTATCAGCAGAAGTATAATTTACTCCTTGGGCTAATAATTGCCGATCGCTGAAATGCAATTCCTCAATAGCAACATCGCCTTTAGTCAATTTCCCTATATACTTTGCCACATAATTTTTGAAGCAATTTCTTAAGCCAAAAGCATACCAAGCAAGAAAGAATCCTGTGTTAATCAACAAGAGAATCAAAACGAAAATCAGGAATTTCTTTGATCTTGGCATTTTCTATCTGCCTATCTTTTTTCCAGTTTACCTTCGCTTAAATTATAGATTACTTGTGCCCTCGAGGCATTAGCAATATCGTGAGTTACGATCACAAAGGTCTGACCGCGTTCTTTATTCAGCTTTAAAATCATATCCCAAACCTCAGCGCTATGATCAGGATCAAGATTTCCTGTAGGTTCATCTGCCAGAACAATTTTGGGGTTATTAATTAAAGCTCTGGCCAGAGCTACGCGTTGCTGCTCACCACCACTTAATTGATTGGGATAATGATTGATACGATCTTCCAGATCAAGAGCTTTTAGGAGTTCTGCAGCTTTTTTTATTGCTTTGGAACTACTTATACCAGAGATTATCATTGGTAATGCCACATTTTCTTGAGCGTTTAAATCTTCTATCAAATAGTGAAACTGAAAAACAAAACCGAGTTCTAAATTGCGGATGGAAGCTGCTTCCGGCATATTGGAATTAATCTGGCGGCCGCTAATCATTACTTTTCCCGAATCAGGGGAATCCAATAAACCTAAAAGATGTAATAGAGTGCTTTTTCCAGAGCCGGATTGCCCTGTAATACAAACAAGTTCAGCTTCCTGGACTTCAATTGTGGCTTTTCTAAGCACATTGATTGTCTGATTGCTGTCGAGGTAACTTTTGCAGAGATCATAACCTGCTAAACAGACCATTTTTTTCGAATCCTTTCTAAATTAGTTAGTGTTTTATTATATAATAATCCATCAGGGGTTGCGTAACAATTCAATAATTTCCAGCTTATCTATCTGCTTAAGAGGATAATATATACAAATAAAAACCAGCGCTGCTGAAACAGCAAAGATAATAAATTGATTTAAGGGCACAATACTCGTATTTAAGCTGTCAATAAAATAAACATCGCCCTTTAGCTGATAAAATTTCTGTTTTTCAATGCCCCAAGAAAGTAAGGCGCCAAAAATCTGCCCTGCCAAAATAGCCAGCAGAGCAGAAAGTCCAACCTGAAAACTGAGCACTCTTTTTATAGAGGCAGAATTGGCTCCCAAAGTTTTAAGCACGGCAATTTCATTTCTCTTATCCAGAATAATGGTGGCTACAGCAGAGATAACATTGATTCCAGCAATTAAAACTAAAAAACAGAAGATGATAAAAATAAGCCACTTTTCCATAGTTACCAAATGCAATAATCCTGCACTGAAGGTCTGCCAAGGATATACAGAATAGTAATTACCAACTATTTCTTGAATATTTTGCCCAATTTCCGGTGCTTTATCTATATACTTGGAATTTAAACGAATTTCTATTTTGCTGAAACCGGATGCCGAATTTAGCATTCTTTCCGCATCTGAAATGTTGGCCAGAATTAAAGAGCGGTCTGTTTCGTAAAATCCACTGCTGTAAATACCTACAATGGTTAGATAGTATTCCGAAGGGAAAATGCCTAAGGCGGAAATATTATCCATACGGGTAAAAACTACCTTTAAAGTATCGCCAATATTCTTTCCCAGTTCCTTTGCCAGATATTTGCCGATGATAACTTCTTCGGAGGCAGGTGTTTTTTTGCCCTTTTTAATGTATTTTGCCTGCGGGAAGGGATTATTATCGCCAAAATCATAAGCATTCAAAGTGGCTCCTCTCACTTTTTCTTTACCAGCAGCCATAACGGGATAACTAAGAACAGGAGTAACTTGCTGAATTTCTTTACAGTTAGCCATTTTGTTTAGTAGCTCTTCTGCTTCGGAATGAGAGATGAAACCAAGATTATCTTTACTGATTGTTAAATGCGGAAAAGCTCCCAGTAACACATCTTTCAAAGTCCGTTCATAACCCTCAAATAAGTTAAGTCCGGCACTTAAGATTCCAACGGAGAGAATAATGCCTAAAATCATAAAGACAAAACTAAATCGTAATAGATTGCGCTTTGGAGCTTTGAGATAGCGACTTAAGAAGAAAAGTTCCAGCTTACTCATTGCCTTCGGGTAAGTTAACTTGTGGAGATTGGTTCAATTCAATTTGGTCTAAATTTACATATTGAGCAATAGAAACAGGTGTCCGATTTCCTTGGCGGAAACGGTTTACAATAAGTTCAGAAATTAAGCCCATAGAGATAAATTGCAACCCACCCAAAATAAGCAAAATTCCCAAAAACAACAAGGGTCTATTGGAAAGCGGCTGACCCATAAAGATTTTTAAAATTGCCAGATAGATACTGATAACTAAACCCAGAAAGGTGGAAGCAATTCCGATCCGTCCGAATAAATATAGAGGACTTTTACTATATTGGGTAATCATTTTAACGGTTAAAAGATCAAAAAAACCACGCAGATAACGCTCTTTACCAAATTTGCTTTTGCCAAATTTACGCGGACGATGAGCAACTGGAATTTCTCCAACTTTATATCCTAAGGAATGAGCTAAAACAGGTATGTAGCGATGCATCTCACCATAAAGAGTTAGTTCTTTTTCTAAAGGATGACGGTATGCTTTAAAACCGCAATTATAGTCCCTTAGTTTAAGATGAAAAGTTTTAGCGGTTACAAAATTGAAAAGCTTGGAAGGAAGGGTTTTATAGATTGGATCGCGTCTTTTGCGTTTCCATCCAGAAACCAGATCGTAGCCCTCACCTAATTTTGCAATAAAATTGGGAATTTCAATAGGATTAT
>JAKPKS010000183.1 GCA_029553585.1 Candidatus Atribacteria bacterium
GGCCAGGATTCAGGATGAGGTAGAATAATACCATCAGGCTTAATAATTACTTCTTATGGTATAATATATCCATATTTGATCAGAATTTATTTTTGAGAAAGAGAAGAGATAATTATTATGCCTGACCATATTCATCAGCATAACCTGAACAATCAAAGCAAGCAGAGAATAATCGGGACTATTGTTCTTAAATTATTTATCTGTCTGGTTGAGATTATTGGCGGATTGTTATCCGGAAGTCTTTCTCTGCTCGCTGATGCCATGCACAATTTTACTGATGGCATGGCGGTACTGGTCAGCTATCTGGCTCGGAAGATCGGTATGCGCTCCCCTGATACCAGAATGACTTTTGGTTATAAACGGGCAGAAATTTTAGCTGCCCTGCTCAATTCCTCAGTAATTATCGTAATCTCCTTCTCTCTTTTTAAAGAGGCCTATTTTCGTTTCAGAGAACCTCAGGAAATTATAGTGCCATCCATGCTGATTGTAGGAGTCTTTGGTTTTATTGGGGATTTAGTCAGTGTTTATCTGCTTCATCCTGAGGCTCGCCACAATTTAAATATGCGTTCCGCCTATCTCCATATCTTAGGAGATGCTTTATCCTCAGTGGGAATAATTATTGCCGGCACCATCATCTATTTTTATCGGCTTAATATTATTGACCCAATTTTAACAGTTGTTATTGCCTTATTTATACTTATTCAGGGTTATCAGATCCTTAAACAGAGTACCGGGATTTTGATGGAACGGGTTCCCGCCCACCTTGATCTGGCAGAAGTTAAAAAGAAGGTTGAGACTATAACTGAGGTAGAAAGCCTTCACCATATCCATATCTGGCAGATCGATGAACAAAAATTTCTTTTTGAAGGACACCTTACCCTGAACAAAGATATGAAGATCAGCGAGGCAGATGAAATCAGAAAAAAAGTAGAAAAAATATTAGCTGAAAACTTTAATATTCATCATCCACATCTCCAGTTGGAATTTAGTTATTGTAATAGCCAAAAATGCGAATAAAAACATGGCAAAAGTAGTAAGCAAATTTGAGCTATTAATATTTTAAAATAAATCTTTTACGATAGCCGATAGGGGGAGGACTTAGCTTTGAAATTTTTAAGACAGGAATATCAGGAAATAAAAAATTTTATAACAGAAAATTACCAGACTATTCTCATTTTAGGGGTAGCCACTCTTTCCCTTACCCTGCAATGGTATAGACCTCTAAGGTTCTCACCGGCTTTCAGCTATATCTTCTATTTTATGTTGCTGCCGGTTCTGGCTATCCATTTTGGCTTAAAAGATCATCTTTTAAATTATGGTTTTAGTTTAGGGGAATATAAAGTCTGGTTAGTTTATGTGGCTATTACCATTACCCTCAGTGTACCACTCTTATTCATAGCCTCCCATTTTTCTCAGGTTCATAAATATTATGGACGGGGATTTGATTATTATCAATTCTTTACTCTTAC
>JAKPKS010000206.1 GCA_029553585.1 Candidatus Atribacteria bacterium
GCACACAAGCTGGCTCAACGTTTAGCAGAAGTAAGGAAAAACAAAATCATTCCTTACTTACGGCCGGACGGTAAATCTCAGGTTACAGTGCAATACATTAATGGTATTCCTAAGAGAATTGAAACCATAGTGATTGCCGCCCAGCACCACCCGCAGGTCGATATTGAGACTGTTCGTAAAGATGTTTACGAAAAAGTTATTAAATACACCTTTGACACTAATCCAGAAAAAGGTCTTCTTGATGATGATACCAGGTGTTATATCAATTATACTGGAAGGTTTGTCAAAGGCGGACCGTTGGCAGATACTGGCCTTACCGGCCGAAAAATTATTGTGGATACCTATGGTGGTGTAGGCCGTCATGGAGGCGGCTGTTTTTCCGGGAAAGATCCCACCAAAGTTGACCGGTCTGCGAGCTATATGGCTAGATATATCGCTAAAAACATTGTAGCTGCCGAAATTGCGGACAAGTGCGAGCTGCAGTTGGCTTATGCTATTGGAAAGCCTGTGCCGGTTTCCATTATGGTAGACACCTTTAATACTGGAAAAATTTCCGATTCCCGTATTATCCAGTTAATCGAAGAAAATTTTGATTTAAGACCTGCCGCTATAATTGACTATTTACAGTTAAGAAGGCCAATTTATAAAAAGACTGCCGCTTATGGCCATTTTGGCAGGGAATTAGATGAATTTACCTGGGAAAAAACCGATAAAGCTGATAGACTTAGAAAAGAATTAAAAAATAACATTTAACAGAGGTGAAATTATTTTTTAGTTTTTAAAAAATAAAAACGGAGGAATATAATGAAAATTGCTGACTTACTTAAAATTACCAGGGATATGGACGCATCTGATTTACATTTAACTACCGGGGTTCCGCCAACTATACGAGTAAACGGATTGCTTTCCAAGCTAAAATACCCTGAATTATCTGAGAGCGAAGTTTACGAAATGCTCTATAGTATTTTAAGCAATGAGCAGCGCAATAAATTTGAAGACTTAAAAGAAATTGACTTTTCACTGGAAGTTGTTGATGTTGCTCGTTTCAGAGTAAATGTTTTTATGCATAGACGTGGTATTGCCGGCGCCTTCAGGTTTATTCCGGAAAGAATTAAACCATTAGAAGAACTGGGGCTTCCCCTTGGTTTGGCTGACTTTACCAAAAAACCAAAGGGACTGGTTTTAATTACCGGGCCTACCGGAAGTGGAAAATCAACAACCATTGCCAGTCTCATTGACATTATTAACGAAAGAGACCAGCTTCATATTATTACCATAGAAGACCCTATTGAGTTCATTCATAAACATAAAAATTGTATCATCGATCAACGGGAAGTTGGTTTCCATACTAAATCATTTGCCAATGCTTTGAGGAGTGCCTTAAGAGAAGACCCGGATGTTATTCTGGTAGGTGAAATGAGGGATCTGGAAACCATATCTATGGCTGTTACTGCTGCTGAAACAGGCCATTTGGTGTTTTCCACTCTTCATACCAACAGCGCAGCTGAAACAGTTGAACGTATCGTTGATGTTTTTCCCGCTCATCAGCAAAGGCAGATTCGTATACAGTTAGCAGAGTCATTGCAGGGCGTTGTTACCCAAACACTACTACCCAATATTGACCAAACCAGAAGAGTGCCGGCTGTTGAGGTTATGACCGCTACACCAGCTATTAGGAATATAATTCGTGAAGAGCGTATTCATATGATTCCTGCTACCATACAGGGATCTTCGCAATATGGAATGCAGACAATGGATCAATCTCTTCGTAAGCTCTATCATGAGCACCTTATCGACAGGGAAACTGCCGTTAATAGAGCCAGTGATCCCAAATTTGTGGTATCACATTAATTTAAATAAGACTAATTTTCTGATATGGTCTTATATTATCTTTGACATTAAAAGTTCGTCTCGGTAAAATGTTATTAATATTATTTGAACTTTAACTTTTAAAAAGAATAAAGTTAATAGATTTGAAGAAGAAAGTAGATAGTTATCTTTTACTATCGAAGGACATCTTCTTTATTGTTTGAGCTCTGTAGCAGATAACAGCCGTATAAATCTAAACGCCATGTTCGTTAAAAATTTGAGCGGAATGTTGACTTAAGTACATTCAAAAAGGGTGGCACCGCGAAAAGTAATTTTCGTCCCTGATAATATTGTTTATATATTATCAGGTTTTTTATTATCTATAGATAATTTCATTTTCCATTATACGTTATACTGTATTTTACAACATACAACGTAAGTTTCGTCTTACGTCTTGCGTCATGCGTCTTACGTTGAAAAGATGTGGGTAATAGAGTATGAGACTGCCACGACAGTCCAGAATTTAGGGCATAGGGGCTGTCTCGCAATGACCAGAAAAAAGCAGTATAACGTATACCGTATAACGTGAAGAGTGCGGGAAGAAATGTGGGGGAAAATAGTATACCGTATAACGTATACCGTAAGTTTTGTTATGCGTCTTGCGTTATGCGTCTTACATTGAAAAGATGTGGGCAACAGAGTATGAGACTGCCACGACAGCCCAGAATTTAGGGCATAGGGGCTGTCTCGCAATGACCAGAAAAAGGTTTGTTTTTCTTTATTTTATTGTTTTTTCTTTAACGTACAACGCACAACGTCAGACCGTGTAAAAAATACTAATAAATATTTACTAAAAGAACAGGTTTGCAACTTATTTAACATTAATCGCTCTTTGATAAAATAATAGAAAAGAAAAAAGGGAATACCGGCCTCCTATACCGGTACTGGCTGGCT
>JAKPKS010000240.1 GCA_029553585.1 Candidatus Atribacteria bacterium
CTTCTGCCATTTTGTAAATGTGACCGTAGGCAGAGTAAAAGAGGACTAATACTTTCATTTTAGGTAAACTCCTTATTATTAAGCTTTATGGATATATTAACTGGAAAATCCAACTTGGCAAGAGCGGAAGATAATTTTTTGTTCTCACAGATAGCACAGATAACACAGATTTAATTTTATGAGGGTTTTTTTACGCTGTAAGTAAGGAGTCGTCACCCCTAAAATAACTTTTGCAGTATTCTCTATTTTGTTTAGCGGTGAGGACTCTTGACGACTAATAGAGCTTTGAGGTCTTGAATAAAACTCTCAATATGTGTTTCGGTTGTATTAAAACTGCACATCAAACGAACTTCGTTTTTTTCCTCATTCCAAGTGTAAAAATGATATTTTTGTTGCAGGGGTTCTATTATCTGCCGGGGCAAAACTACAAACAGAGAATTAACAGCAACTTCCTGAGTAATAGTTATTTCCGGAATTTTTTGCAAACGCTCTGCCAATAATTTTGCCATTGCATTTGCAGCCATAGCATTTTTTAGATATAAATCGTCTGTCAGATACGCCTGATACTGAGCTGAAATAAAACGCATTTTGCTTAAAAGCTGGCTTGCCTGCTTCCGATAAAAACGCATTGCGGAAGTTAGGTCAGGACGAAAACTGATGATTGCCTCGCCACAAAGTAAACCATTTTTGGTGCCTCCAAAACTTACAATATCCGCAGCAATATCTTTGGTCATTTCTTTTAAGGAACATTTTAAAGCCGCTGCGGCATTAGCCAAACGCGCACCGTCAATATGCAAAAACATATCATTTTGATGAGCAAAATCAGCTAATTCCTGCAATTCCTGCAAGGTGTATAAAGTTCCAAATTCTGTGCTTTGCGAAATGGAAATAATCTTTGCCTGGGAATGATGTTGATCACGATTTCCTAAGAGATGTGGAGCAATAAGTTTTGGAGTGAGTTTGCCATCCGGGGTTTCAATTGGTTTTAACCGACCCTGGGTAAATTTTTGCACGGCACCGCATTCGTCAGTATTGATATGAGCGCTTTGGGCACAAAAAATGGCATTATAGGAATGCATAATTGCCTGCAAACATAATATATTAGCACCTGTTCCAGTAATTACAAACCAGGCATCACAATTTCCTCCGAAAAGTTCTTTAATTTGTTCTAAAACCTTTATAGTTAGCGGATCATCTCCATAAGCCGGACAAAAGCCCTCGTTAGCATTTAAGATAGCTGCTAAAACCTGGGGATGTATTCCGCTGTGATTATCTGAGCCAAAACTTACTGAATCCATTTATATTACCTCATTTATCTTATTTAGCTTAAGCTTAAGTCGTTCAATGCGTTTATCTACAGCAGCTACTTTTTGGTCATTAACGATTGGACGGCTAATTAAGTAGGACTTTAATTTTTCGGCATTAACAAGGGCTTCTCCATAGCGGTGATAATATTTTTCCAGAATGATACAGACCTCCTGCAGGGAAACAGGACAATTTAAAGAAGCAGCAATATTAAAACACTCATAAGCGGAATCAATGTCCTTTTCCTTTTTATAAATAATGCCCAGGTCACGCAGCACATCTTTATCCACAATTCCAAGCGAAAGCATATCTACTAAAATGTTTTTAGCAATGTCTATCCGATTCTGGCTTTGATACAACATTGCCAAGGAATGATAATCAATCCGATTGTCCATTCCCCCTGGGGGAGGGTAACTGATACTGTTACAAATAAGAGTAAAAAGAGCAGCCGTATGCAAAATGTCCGTGTGATTATGTAAAAAAACCCTTTGCATAAGCTCAGGATTGCCATTTAACAAAAAACTGAAATAGGTCTGCGGAATTTCACCTCCTTCAATATCCAGTTCTTTGTCTCTAATTTGACCCAGAATGTAAAATTCTATGGTTTCCAGGGCACAGGAAGGAAGCTTGTTTTTCCATAAACGCCGGGCAAGATGAAGTAAATCCAGATGCTCCATTGCCCTTAAATTAAGCCAAATTTGATGATACAGCAAACGAGATTCCAACACAGGAACATCAAAGGTCTTACCGTTAAAAGTTATCAGCAAGGACTTTTCGTCTATCAGTTCTATCAAGCGATCAAAAGAATTTACCTCTGCTTCAGGATCAGGTAAAAAAACCTGCTCCACTATAAAGCTCTCATTTATATAATAACCCAAACCAATCATAAAAGCAAAAATGCCGTTACTGCGTAATCCGGTGGTCTCCAAATCCAGAAAAAGGATGTCCTCTTTTGTCCGTTCTTTGCTTTTATCCAAATTTGCCCAATTGAGAAGAACTTCCGGCAGGATTTCAGGATAAAGAGACAATCCCTCAATTTCTGTTTGCAGAGGATATGCTTTTTTTGTGTAGAAATAGGGGTCTTCCGGGTGAGCGGAAAATTCACCTTCTATGGAATGTTTTAATGTTTCTCGTAATAATTCTTTCAGTTCTGAGGCGAAAAACTCTCTATCCTGATTCATATCCTGTATCATAATTTTTCCTCTTAAAAAAACCAGGAAGTATAAAGAGGTAGTTTTGTCAAGAGGTCTTGAGGGCGAGAGGTCTTGAGGTCTATGAGGTCTTGAGGATTGGATAAATCCCTCAGCCCTCAGCTCTCAGCCCTCAGCTCTCAGCCCTCAGCCCTCAGCCCTCCGCTCTCTGCCCTCAGCCCTCAGCCCTCCGCCCTCAGCTCTCAGCTCTCAGCCCTCTGCCCTCAGCCCTCAGCCCTCTGCCCTCAGCCCTCAGCCCTCAGCCCTCAGCCCTCAGCCCTCGGTCTGCTGAAAATCTCTGGACAAGAACAGCCCTTCCAAGATAATGAATAATAAAGGAACAAAGCAGATGCATAACAAAAAGAAAAAGCAGAAAAATAGTCGTCTTAGAACCAGTTTTAAAACCTCCATAACGGAAGGTATTTTTGCTCAGATATACGGAAATCTTTCTGCTATCGGTTCTTCCTTCATTGTAAAACTGATGGTGATTTTAGACGCTTCGCCAATGCATTACAGTTTGCTAAGTGCTATAGGTCAGGTCTCTGCAATTTGGCAACCTTTGGGAGTAGCTGTTACGCATAAACTGAAGGAACATAAATCTACCTGTATAATAATAACTGCTGTCGGGCGATTTTTAACCATCTTTTTAGGGCTGTCTTTGCTTTTTAATAATACGCTACACGGTATCTGGTTTGTGCTTATACTGCTGTTTTTCAGTGCCGGTTTACAATCTTTGGGTGCAAATATTTGGATTGCCTGGATTAGCGATTTGATTCCTCTTTCCCTGCGAGGACGCTTTTTCTCCAGACGCAATCAAATTTTGGTTGGAATTGGTTTGATAGTTAGCTACCTCGTCAGTTTTCATATAGACCTTTTTGAATCAGCCAAAGGTGCATTCAAACTTGGTTACATCCACTTCTGGGGAGCGGAAAAATTCTTCCTGCCGCAAAATCAACCCTGGTTTTTAGCCGGGGTCTATGTTTTTGCTTCGCTTATTGGTTTAATTGGCTTATATTTTCTGAACCGTCAACCGGAAAGTCCTTTGCCTTCTGTTCAGGAACAGCGTTTACGGGAGCGTTATTTTGCCCCTGTGAAAGATAAAAACTTCCGTCTGCTGTCTGTTTTTGGAATCTGGTGGATGTTAGCAATTGGCGTTGGCAGTCCTTTTTGGGGACCTTTTATGATGAAGAAACTCTCTATGAGTATGTTTGAAATCCAAATCTACAATACTATAAGTGTGTTATCTTCACTTTTGTCTTACCAATTTTGGGGTCGCTTTATAGATAAAAACGGCAATAAAACGGCTATGCAGATCTGTATTGCTTTGGGTGGATTAAATCCCATGCTCTGGCTGTTTACCAGTCCTGGAAATTATTCTATTCTGTGGCTGGAGGCAATTATTTCAGGTTTTATGTGGGCTGGAACAGGAATTATAACTACCAATTTTGTTCTTTCGGTAGCTGAAAAAGGCAAGGAACAGGTTTATTCCGGAATTTATGGAGCTATCACAGGATTGGCAATGATGCTTTCTACCCTTGCCTGTGGAATATTTTATCCTTCTCCTTTAACAATTGGCAAAAAGCTGTTGGAGCCGGAACAGGTAATTTTCGGAATCGGAGGAATTATGCGCTGGCTAAGTTTTATCCCTTTGTTGTTTGTTGTGGAAAAAAGAACTGTCCCCTTGCCTAAGGCGTTGCTTTCTCTTTTCCGGAAAAATACAGATAGGTCACTTAAGAAATAGTTGAACTGTTTAAACTTCTATGTCAGGAGAAGAAACGGTCTGTTTTTCCTGTAGCCGGAGCTCGCTGTAGCTCCGCTCTTGGTTTAAACTTCTATGTCCGGAGGAGGAACGGTCTGTTCTTCCTGTAGCCGGAGCTCGCTGTAGCTCCGCCCTTGGTTTAAACTTCTATGTCAGGAGGTGGAACGGTCTGTTTTCCTGTAGCCGGAGCTCGCTGTAGCTCCGCTCTTGGTTTAAACTTCTATGTCCGGAGGAGGAACGGTCGGTTCTTCATAAGGGGTCTCAATTATAACCTCAGATCTATCTACTGCTCTAATTTCATGATAGAAAATTGCCTTAGCCGTATAAATATAGCTCCAAATCCACAAAAAACCAATTCCGAAAGATAAACACCCCAGTAAAATCCATCCTAAAAAGGAAAGCTCCAACCAAAAGAGCTCCGCTTTATGACCTTTCATCATTTCTTTACTGACTCTAATTGCATCATTGGCTGAAAGATTGGGATTATCAGCCATTATGAAAAAAGTCATTGAATAGGCAAATGAGGCAACGATTCCAGGAATTATCAGCAGTAAAGACCATAAAAAAACATAAATAATTACTAATACTCCAGCTGTAAAACTACGGGCGAAATCTTTAAAACCGGAAAATACCAGTTCCACACTAATCTCTTCACCCCGAACCAGTTTCAAAAATACAATGGCTAATCCCAATGTTATAGGTCCTGTAATAAGGAGAGAAATAACCGTTCCAAGAAAAGGAATTGCAGAAAGCCCTGCATTAAGAATTGCTATAATAAGAATTATTAAAGCACAGGGATTATTCCATTTCCCTTTTAAATACTCTCTGGCATTATAACGAATTTCAGTATAGGTTAGCATCATCACCTCACTTTTTTCTCTATAATTATTAGTTTTTATCCCCTATCTGCTGTCAAGTATTTTCTGCTTGCAGTGCAAATTAGATAGCTGAATTGATTATGCTTTCTTACTTATTTTTTCAAATTGTATCACCAATTTTTCAAATCTGCGTTTTTGCTGGTTTGCGATATCACTATTTTTTCAAATGGATTTCACGACTTTTGTAGATTGGATTTCCAACTTAAACTAGCTGAATAGGTTGCACAGCATCTAATATTATTCTGATCACAATGGATTTTGTATACTGGAATATCAAGTTTTTTTTAGTAAGTTACATAAAACATTTGCTTGCATTTGATTACGGGTCATCCACTTAGAATTGATTAATCATGAAGACATCAATTATCTTATGTTATTGATCAATTGTGGGATATCTCACTATTCCTTCTAATCTGTTATTACTTTTTTGTAGATCTTGAATTGAAGAAGTCGAGATACAGAATTCTTTTTCTGGAGTTATCCAGATTAGAGATAATGTTTGATGTATTTATCTAAAATTTATCTTACGAAAAACAGCCATAAAGCGACTATTGAAGTGCCACCTGTAGCACCATCAATTGATCTCTTGACATCATTCATTGTAGCAAATCTGCTGTTATGCTCATCGTATATATCAGTTCCTTTAACTGTTGCAA
>JAKPKS010000248.1 GCA_029553585.1 Candidatus Atribacteria bacterium
AGGTTATCTATTTTAAAAATTCCTTTCATGGCAGAACTATTGCCACTCTGGCTGCTACCGGAACTTATAAATATCAGAAAGATTATCTCCCTATACTGCCTGCCTTTAAACAAGCAATATTTAATGATTTAGATTCTGTTAAGGAGGTCTATGATGAACAGGTGGCTGCTATTATAGTGGAGCCTGTACAGGGTGAAGGCGGTATCAATATTGCTACCCAGGATTTTTTAAAAGGATTAAGGGTATTTTGTGATGAACACGATTTGATCCTGATTTTTGATGAAATCCAATGCGGTCTGGGCAGAACCGGGAAGATGTTTGCCTATCAGCATTACAATATCGAACCTGATATCATAACCTTAGCCAAACCATTAGCTGGTGGGCTACCATTAGGCGCTTTGATTGCCAAAGAAAGGGTAGCTTCAGTACTTCAGCCTGGTGATCATGGCACCACTTTTGGAGGAAATCCGGTAGCCTGTGCGGCTGCTTTAGCCTTTTTAGGGGTGCTGGAAGAGGATAATCTCTTATCAGAATGCCAAAAGAAGGGACAATATCTAAAGGGAAAATTAGAAGTATTAAAACAAAAGCATAGTGATTTTATTGAAGAGGTAAGAGTTATCGGATTGATGGCTGGTATAGAAGTAGTCAAAGATGGTCCCCAGATAGTGCAAAAGATGATAGAAAAAGCAATCCTGATTAATTGTACTGCAGAAAAAGTATTACGCTTTTTGCCGCCCTTAATAGTACAAAAACGGGAGATTGATCTACTCATCGAGACCTTGGAAGAAGTATTTTTAGAATATAATAAATAGATAATAGCTCTTAGTACATAGATTATAACTTTTAACCTAAATGCAGTTTTGGTTAATAAATATTTGTTTTTAGTTTAAATAGATACTGGTATAATAGAATCATTACCAAAAGAGTCGAATACTAAAAATAATTTGCTTCATAACTAAAACTGCCTGGTTGAACGATCCCGAAGATAAAACAAAATAATATGAGAAGGGAGAGGATTACAATGAACAAAAGAATGATTATTTGTTTGAGTTTAGCAGGGACTCTGTTGTTAGGTATCATTGCCTT
Organism: Candidatus Atribacteria bacterium; assembly: GCA_029553585.1. GTDB lineage: Bacteria > Atribacterota > Phoenicimicrobiia > Phoenicimicrobiales > Stramentimicrobiaceae > Stramentimicrobium. The sequence continues at coordinate 1,087 of JAKPKS010000248.1, forward strand.
TACCGCTTCTGCTTTTGATGGTAAGAACCCGGCCAACAATAATGCGGAGCTGGTTATTGCCCGGGAAATCAAAACCGAAGACCTGCTTGTTGATTATGATATACAAATTCCTGGAGTCGATGGATTGAAGGATACGCTATTTCAGGAAGAGTTAAATAACAGCATTTTAAATAAAGCCTTAAACGATATTGGGGAAGTTGAGGAACAGGCCCGGGAATTGAAAGCTTTAACCGAAAAGGAGGGTTGGGATTACAGACAGCATGAAATCTATATTGACTTTGACCTGAAATCAAATAACAGTATCCTCTCTTTTATTATAAATACCTATAAATATACCGGTGGAGCACATGGGATT
>JAKPKS010000256.1 GCA_029553585.1 Candidatus Atribacteria bacterium
GTTCTCTGAAAAATATAAGCTTACTTTTCTAAATCACAGGACTATCTTTATTAATTCTTTTTTTATTTTTTGTTATTGATTAATATTTCTATTAATTGGTATTTAAGCTACCACTATAGTGGTTCTTTGTCAATATCTAAAACAAATTATTTTCAATTTTTTAATGCTTAAAACAGCGGTAGTTGGTAAAAACCATTATCATCCCTAAAGCATTGGCCATAGCAATTACTTCTGCATCTCTCTTAGACCCGCTGGGTTGAATAATTGCTCTGACTCCTGCCCTGTCAGCCTCTTCCACTCCATCGGCAAAGGGGAAAAATGCATCAGAGGCCAAGTAGCTACCTTTGCTCAGCTCACCTGCTTTTTGTGTTAAGGTTTGGCCAAAATGCCGCATTCCAATAATTTCCAATATTTTATTATATAATTCTACGCATAAACAATCATTTTTATTCCACTTAGTTTAAAAACCCCCAGCGGCTATTGTTAACTTCCAAAATCAATAAATATTTTTGATTTAAACTTTATTTAATTAGAATTTAAAACAATATAGCTTTAAATTCTAATTAGCCACCTGTAAAAACAGGTGGCTTTTATTTTCTTTCTTTATACTTTAGGTAGACTATGTAGTGCTTCCTGGATTTTTTCCTGTGGATAATCATAATTTTTTAATTTACCACTAAAGTAAGCCTGATATGCTGCCATATCCACATGGCCGTGTCCACTTAAAGCTAATAGGATAGTCTTTGTTTCTCCTGTTTCTCGACATTTAATTGCTTCATCAATGGTAACACGAATAGCATGATTCGCCTCTGGTGCACTGATAATTCCCTCACTTCGGGCAAAATCAATCCCAGCTTGAAATGTGTCTAGTTGATTGACCGCCCTTGCTTCTATTAGGCCTAAATTTAACAGGTGGCATATAATGGGTGCCATACCATGATAACGTAGGCCACCGGCATGTAATGGTGGCGGAATAAACCCATGTCCCAGGGTAAACATCTTTAAGAGAGGAGTCATTCCAGCCTCATCACCATAATCATAGCAATAAGGCCCCCTGGTTAGAGTTGGACAACTGGCCGGTTCCACAGAAATAATTTTTAAACCGGGATGTATGCCGTCAATCTTATCTTTAATAAAGGGCAAGAACATACCAGCAAAATTTGAACCTCCTCCTACGCAGCCAATGATTACATCAGGGTATTCATCAATTTTTTCCAATAGTTTTTTAGATTCTTGTCCAATTACTGTCTGGTGTAGCAATACATGATTTAAAACACTCCCTAAAGAATAGTGGGTATCATCTCTGCTTACCGCTTCTTCCACTGCTTCACTGATTGCTAATCCCAAACTTCCAGGACAGTCTGGTTCTTTTGCTAAAACATTCCTTCCTGATTTAGTCTGATAGGAGGGGCTTGGAATGCAATCGGCTCCCCAAACGCGCATCATCTCTCTACGATAAGGCTTTTGGTCAAAACTTATCCTTACCATATATACCTTTACTTCAATATCAAAACAGGCTCCGGCAAAGGCTAAGGCACTTCCCCATTGACCTGCACCAGTTTCCGTGGTTATACGGTTGATTCCCTCTTTCTTATTATAATAAGCCTGTGCTACTGCTGTATTCGGTTTGTGGCTTCCCGGGGGACTGGAGCCTTCATACTTATAGTAAATCTTTGCCGGTGTTTTCAAGGCTTTTTCCAACCGCCTTGCCCGGTAAAGAGTTGTTGGCCTCCATAGTCGAAGAATTGCCAATACTTCATCGGGAATTTCAATATACCTTTCTGTACTCACTTCTTGCTTTATAAGCTCCATTGGAAATAGTGCTGTAAGATCTTCCGGTTTGATTGGCTCTTTTGTTTGTGGGTGCAATGCAGGAGGTAATGGTTCCGGTAAATCAGCCAAAACATTATACCAGTATTGAGGCATTTCTTTCTCATCTAATACATATTTAACTCGTTCCCTATCCATTATAATTTTTCCTTTCTTCTGGTTTTTTTATATTGTACAAATAAATCATTTTAATAATTTTGTTTTTTTTAGTTTTTAAAAATTACGCTATATGTCCCCCTAAAGGGGACCAACTTTTACTCGAAATTTTCATATAGGCAACTCCTAAATACAACATCAAATTTTCCTCCGTTTAAATTACTATTTTTTTTGATTATCCTGTTTCATTAAGCTAACTTGCTTTTTAGACTTTGATAAAATATTTATTTACTATATTTTTGCTTATAAATAAAAAAGACTTTTCATCCCCCTTTTCGGTTGTTAAGGGACGAAAAGTCTTTCGCGGTGCCACCCTATTTAGATTACATCACCTCAGTTTCTTAGCACTAAACTAAAGTATAATATAACCTCTCTTTCAGGCTCGGTTATAGGGAACAAATAAAAAAACCTTTCGCCAAGAGGCGAAAGGTCATCTTTTCGTGGTGCCACTCTCATTGAAACAGATTATTTATTAAATTGATTATTATCTGTTCCCACTTTAAAAGTACAGATATATTTCTATACCGATACCCTTTCCCGATCACGGTGGAAATCCGTCGATACCTACTCAGTGAATAACTTTTCAGGCCGAAACTTGTGGGCCCATTTGGTATACTCAGGGAACCGTTTCCCATCAAACACGGCTTTCTGTATCCCACTCAATATACTTATTCTCCCACGCATAGTCGTTATTATATTTTATTTTAAATTATACTACTCTTGTCAAGAACAAAAAGTTTGTTATTTATTAAAAATAATAATTATATTCTTTTTGCTAATTTAAAATCTAAAAGTTTATATCTAACATTAAAAAAGAATGCTTTTGTTTTTTACTTAATGGTCATCAGAAATTAGCTGCTATTAAAGCCAGAGTACTTATCAAGCTATTCCTTGCCAAAGCAGTTAAAATAGTATTTTCAAGATTTATTCAGTATAACTGATTTCAATTTTTAATGTTTAAAGCAGCGGTTACCAGTAAAGACCATAATCATACCTGAAGCATTTGCCGCCGCAATTACCTCATCATCTCTTTTGGAACCACCTGGCTGAATGATAGCTTTTACTCCTGCTTGAGCAGCTGCATCCACTCCATCAGCAAAGGGGAAAAATGCATCAGAGGCCAGGTAGCTACCCTTGCTCCGCTCACCTGCTTTTTGTACTGCTAACTGCACCGAATCCACCCGACTCATCTGCCCGGCACCTGATCCTACTAATTGCCTGTTGTTGGTGAGTACAATGGCATTTGATTTGACATGTTTAACCATTTTCCAGGCTAATAGTAATTCTGTTATGTCCTCTTTATTGGGTTTTTTCGCAGTTACTACTACTAACTCATCAGGAAAAATATCTTTAAAATCACGATCCTGCAGCAAAAATCCTCCTGAAATACTTTTCAATTCTTTAATATAGCAATCCTGGATATGGAGGTCACCTACCTCGATAAGTCGACGATTCGCCTTTTCCTTTAAGATAGTAAGGGCTCTCTGGCTATAAGAGGGAGCAATTATTGCCTCAACAAAGGGAGTTTTATCTATTAAAAAAGCCAACTTTTCCTCTACTCTTCTGTTAATACCTATAATACTGCCATAGGCTGAGAGAGGATCACTCTGATAGGCTTTTTCATAAGCCGCCTCAATACTATCCGCTATAGCCAGACCACAGGGGTTGGTATGTTTAATGAAAGTAACTGCTGGTTCATCAAATTCTTTTATAATTCCCAGAGCGGCGTCCAGGTCTACCAGATTGTTATAGGAGAGTTCTTTTCCGCTCAATAAGCGGGCATCCCCCAGATTGGCTTCTTCCACTAAATTATCCCGATAAAAAGCTGCTTTCTGATGGGGATTTTCCCCATAACGTAATGTAGATAACTTTTTTGCCCCAATCACCAGATAGTCGGCAAAACTATCCTCATTGGCAATCATTGTTTTATTTAAATAACGGTAGATGATACTGTCATAATAGGAAGTATATTGAAATACTTTTACTGCCAGTTTCTTTTTGGTAGAAAGGGAGATATTATCTCGAGAGTTGACTAATTCTGCTAAAACAGTTGTATAATCAGCCGGGTCAACAATTACCGCTACATCCTGATAATTTTTGGCTGCAGCACGCAAAAGAGAAGGACCACCAATATCAATATTCTCAATAGCTTCTGCTATAGTAACATTTTCTTTAGCTATGGTCTGCTCAAAGGGATAGAGATTTACCACCACTATTCCTATTGGTGTGATATGTTGTTCTCTTATTTGTTTTTGATGCTCAGTGTTATCACCTCGAGCTAATAATCCTCCAAAAATAGCCGGGTGTAAAGTCTTTACTCTTCCTTCTAAAATCTCCGGAAAACCGGTGACCTCTGATATTAAAGTAACTTTCAATCCTGCCTCCCGCAGGGTTTTAGCGGTTCCTCCGGTAGAGATTATCTCATATCCCGCTCCTATTAACCCTCTGGCTAATTCAGTCACACCCGTTTTATCTGAAACACTAATGATTGCTCTTTTTGCTTTTTCCACTTTTCTTTCCTTTCCCTTTCCAAATTCAATATATCTATTTATCTGACTAAATCCGGTGAAAGAGACAGTCCCTTTTTCCCGATATCTTTACGGTAATATTTATTTTCAAAATCTATTAAATTCACACCCTGATAGGTCTTTTCAATAGCCTCAGGTAAAGTTTCTGCCCAGGCAGTTACTCCTAATATCCGACCCCCGGTAGAAATAATACGTCCATTTCTATTCCCAGTTCCGGCGTGAAATACCATTATATCCTCTCTATCCTTTAGATTTTCTAAACCATTAATGATCATACCTTGCTGGTAGGCACCCGGATATCCCCTTGAAGATATTACTACACAAACTGTAGACTGCCGGTGCCAGTTAAGTTCAATCTTGTCCAGATAACCACCTAAGGAAGCCTGAACAATTTCCATTAAATCTGTCATTAGTCCTGGCAATATGACCTGGGTTTCCGGGTCTCCAAACCGGGCATTGAATTCCAAAACCTTGAAGCTCTCGCCGGTTAAGATTAAGCCAGCGTAAAGAATTCCTTTAAAAATTCTTCCTTCTTTTTCCAGTCCTTCGATAATTGGTTGAAAAACTTTCTGGAGCACAAGTTTTTGCTGCTCCTCTTTAAAAAAAGGAACCGGGCTGTATGCTCCCATTCCTCCTGTATTTAATCCTTTATCACCATCACCAATCTTTTTATGGTCCTGAGAGGGAATCATAGGTAAAACATGCTTCCCATCACTGAAAACCAGCATGGAAACTTCCTCACCACTAAGAAATTCCTCTATTATTACCCTTCTTCCAGCTTCGCCAAATCTATATTCTTTCATAATCTGAGCCAGTGCCTGTTCTGCTTCAGGTCTATTGCCTGCAATCAGAACGCCCTTTCCACTGGCTAATCCATCGGCTTTAATAACCAGGGGAAAAGATTGTGTTTTTAGATAAGAGAGCGCCTCCTGGTATTCCTCAAAAACCTGAAAGCGGGCAGTGGGAATATGGTATTTACTCATTATCTGTTTGGCAAAAACTTTACTTGATTCTATCTCTGCTGCCTTCTGTGTAGGGCCAAAGATAGGATAATGATGCTGTTCAAAGAGGTCCACAATTCCTGAAGAGAGAGGAACCTCAGGCCCAACTATGGTACAGTCTATCTTTTTAATACGAACAATTTCCAGTAAGCCTGTTAAATTATCTGCTTTCACGTCCAGACACTCAGCAAGTTCACTAATACCGGCATTACCCGGTGCGCAATAAATTCGGCCTGTAGAATTGCTTTGAGCTAATTTCCAGACCAGAGCATGTTCCCTGCCCCCGCTACCAATAATTAAAATATTCAAATATGCACCCTCTCAATCCAATATTATTTCTTCAAATTATATTATTACTCTTAAAAAACTTCATAGCTTAAAAAACGTAATAGACTGTTGATAGAGCCAGTAGGGATGAGATACAGGTTATCAGGAATTTTAATTCTTTCTTCAAAAGATGCTCCCGCTTTTTTAAGTTCTTGTACAGCCTTTTTATTTTTAAACATTTGTACCAAAACTGATTCTTTAACTAAGAAGAGAGCACTATACTGTGAAGAATCTGGCTTGCTTTTGGTAGTAGCGGCATAGCTGAAGATCAAGGTATTGGGAGTTGCTGCATATCTCGCTTTCTGAATAATAGTAATAATTTGAGGCCGAATTTCACCTTTTACCAGATTTATGGGTATTTTTTTCAAACGATGCTGGTAATCCAGATAGGTATAAGGGCTGTCTATAATATTAATATTTACCCCGATATCCTGAAGAGCATGATTTTTTAAGAATTGTATTATATCAGCCCCCTCCTCGATACGGCCTCCAATAGCCGTGAAGAAAGCCTTCCTCTCGCCAAATTCCTCTACCCATTCCTTACTATCCTTTAAACCAAATACAAATTGCTGTTCATATTTTAAAAAAAGGGAGGCAAAAATTTCAAAATTCCCTTCTACACTGGTCAATCTTTCTACAAAATCTTTTACCCAGGCATTGTCACTCACTTTTTTACTTCCTTCCTCTTTAAATTATTTTCATCCAGCTCTAAAGATAAGCATTGGAAACATACTGCAGCACCATGCGCTGAGTATTAAAAAAGGAGGCATTTACTGCAACACAATGCCTCATGATGTTAAGCCATCGTTCTTTCTGGTTATAGTATGCGGGCATAATCTCCGCCTCTAACTTTTTATACAGAGAATCTGCCTCTTCTGCTTCAATGCTTTCCAGATTTGCTGCAGAGCCAATAGACCATCCGGTAATTCCCTCAATACATCCCTCTACCCACCATCCATCCAGGATACTGAAGCTGGGAATTCCATTATGGGCAGCCTTCATTCCCGAGGTACCTGACGCTTCCTGTGGTTTTCTGGGAGTATTGAGCCATAAATCTACTCCAGTAGTTAATATTTTAGCTAATTCCATATTGTAATTTTCCAGATAGACTATTTTTATATTATCTGCCAGTAATAATTGTCGGGAGATGTGGATAACCTTTTCGACCAATTCTTTACCTGGTTGGTCTTTGGGATGTGCCTTACCGGCAAAAACCAATTGCAGCTTACCTTTTCTGCTGGCAATGTCAATTAAGTGATTTAAATCATAAAAAATTAGATCAGCCCGTTTATAAGCTGTAGCCCTTCTGGCAAAACCTATGGTTAACACATCTTTCTCAAACTTTAAATCCGAGCTTTTCTTAATATAACCGATCAATTTCTCTTTAGCCATCTGGTGAGCATTCCAGATTTCCTCTTCTGGAATATTCAAGGCATAACGCAGGCTGAAAGGGTCTAATTTCCAGCCAGGGATGTATCGGTCATATAATTCAGCAAAATATTTTCCAACCCAGGTGACAGAATGTACTCCATTGGTAATTGAGTCAATATGGTAGCCTGGAAACATCTCACAAGAAACCAAACCATGTTTTTTTGCTACTCCATTGATATAATGGCTGAGATTTAGGGCTAATTGGGTCATATTCAGCTTTTCTTCACCAGCCAAACCCTTTAATAGATCAAATGGTATAATATTACCCAGCACCTGCTCTACTAAGGGGTAGGGGAATTGGTCCATCCCTGCCGACACTGGTGTATGTGTAGTAAAGACACATCTATTTTTTACCTGCTCAACATCCCAATTATTTTTCCCGGCATTGTTATATTCAGACAATAACTCCAGAGTGAGTAAACTGGCATGACCTTCATTCAGGTGGTATCTTAAAATATCCTTATATCCCAGTTTCCTGAGCATTCTCACCCCGCCAATTCCCAATATTATTTCCTGTGCAAGCCGGTATCGCTCATCACCACCATATAAATAATAGGAAAGGCTGCGGTCAAAATCACTATTATCAGGTAGATCGGTATCTAAAAAATAAACAGGTACAGTCTGTCCCTCTATACCTTTAACCATATAAAGCCAGCACTGTACCGTTACTTTTCTTCCCTCAATCTCTACCTGTATTCGTGTCGGTAATTGTGTTAATACCTCCTCTGGATTCCACTCTTCGGGTAATTCCTGCTGATACCCCTGCTCATTAAACTTTTGTCTGAGATAGCCTTTTTTATAGAGTAGGGTGATAGCCATCAGGGGAACCCCCAAATCTGCTGAAGAACGAATGGTATCACCAGCTAAAATTCCTAATCCACCACTATAGGTAGGTATCTGAGAATCAACACATATCTCCATTGAGAAATAGGCAATTCTGTTGATCCTTCTAATACATTCTTCGTGTTCATAAAGTAAACCCTCTCTTGCCTCCATCCTGCCTCCAAATTTAAATTAATGACTTGTAAAATAATTATTGTATATTTAACATAATTGATTTTATCATATTTGGCAATTTCTTATAATAGTAAATTGAACCTTTGTTATCATTTTTAGGTCATAGGAGTAATATTTTATAAAATTTTTATAAATATTTTATGTCCATTTAAAAATATTATCCTATAATAGTAAAGTAGATTATTGATCAGACAATATTATTTGTGTGGCAAAGGAATATCAGGTCATAAAAAGATGACCATTCAAAAACGTTTATGGATATCCAATTTAATACTGATATTAATTACTGTCATCCTGCTGATTGGAGTAAGTCTGGCTATAACCGAAAATTTCCGCAAATTTATAGGGTTTCCACCCTATGATGAGCAAAGACAACCCCCTGTTTTGAATAGAACCCTTCTTCGGTTAGATCGTTCCATCATGAAAACAGCTGAAGCTGAACCAGATCAATTCCTAAATAATGATTATCTGAAACAGATAGATGATTTTTTAATTTCCTCCCATACTGGTTTAATAGTGAAAAAAGGAGATAAGATCTTCTATTTCTCCCCTTTTTTAGCAGAAATTGATACCAATAATAAGCATATTCTGCAGCAGCAAATAACTAAAACTATACAAAAACCTGATGATGACACTATCGGAATTACGGAGACCCTCTATATGAAAACTATACCCCTGACGTTTAGTGATGATAGTGAGGGAATTCTGTTTTTGGTTAATGATACTACCGCCATCTCCCAGGAATTAAAGGCTTTTAAGAATTCTGTTATCTATATCCTGATTCTTTTTTTGATCATAGTCATTAGTATTAATACCCTGATTACCTACTTCTTATCTAAACAGATTGTTAATCCCATTATTCGTCTTAAAAATGCGGCACAGCAAATTCAACGAGGTGACTACAATTTTCAATTAAAAGCACCAACCCGGGATGAGATTGGGGCCTTATTTCAAAGTTTTGAAGAAGCCCGCAAGCAGTTAAAAAAATCAGAGGAGACTCAAAAAAAATATGAACAAAACCGTAATGAGCTGATTACTAACATTTCTCATGACCTAAAAACCCCCATTACCACTATTAAAGGTTACATGGAAGGAATTATGGATGGGGTACCCCAATCTAAGGAAAAGCAGGATAAATATTTACAAACTATCTATCAAAATGTGATAAATATGGAATCTTTGATTGAAGACTTATTTCTGCTCTCTAAGTTTGATTTGAACCAATCTTTTTATCAATTTGAAAAAGTTAATATTAAAGATTATTTAGCTGACTGTTCCGAAGAATTACAATTTGACCTACAGGAAAAAGGTATTAAACTGAAATATAAGGCCAATTATGATAAACAAAAACTGATCAGAGCAGACCGACAGCAATTAAAAAGAGTAATTTTGAATATTATTAATAATGCTATCAATTATAGAAAAGAACGGGATTCACAAATTGAAATAATATTAACAGAACTGGAACAGGAAGCCTTAATAGAAATCAGAGACAATGGCAGAGGTATCTCACAGAATGCGCTCGAGAATATATTTGGCCGCTTCTATAAGGAAGATAAAGCCCGTTCCAACCATTCACCTGGCAGCGGTTTAGGTCTTTATATTGCGCGGAAAATTATTTTGGACCATAGTGGTCTTATCTGGGCCAGGAGCGAGGCTGGCTCTGGTACCAGTATTTTCTTTACCCTGAAACAGGTACAGGCAAAAGATAGCTAATATAATTAAGGAAATAAAAATGAAAAGAATTTTAATTATTGAAGACCAGATAAGTATCGCTGAATTGTTAAAAGATTATCTGGAAATTAATAACTTTCAGGTCGTAATAAAAAACAATGGCCGGGAAGGTTTAGAAGATGCTCTCCAGGCTGATTATGATTTAATACTACTGGACCTGATGTTACCAGATATAGATGGTTTTGAAGTCTGTAAAAAAATAAGAAAGAAAAAGATTGTGCCTATTTTAATTATTTCAGCCCTGGGAGAAGATATTGATAAAATTAGAGGGCTGGGATTGGGTGCCGATGATTATATCAGCAAACCTTTCAGTCCCAACGAACTGGTGGCCAGGGTAAAGGCACATCTGAATCGTTTTGATCGTTTGACTGGTAAGGAAGAAAAAGATAGGCATAAGATTCAAATAAAAAATTTAACTATAAATAAGCAATCAAGACAAATTTTCTTGGATAATAAGGAAATAGCTTTTACTACTAAAGAGTTTGAAATATTAAATTTTTTAGCTTCTCATCCCAATATAGTTTTTAGTAAAGAACAGATTTATGACCATATTTGGGGAGATGATTCCTATGGTGATATCGCCACTATTGCCGTTCATATCAAAAAAATTAGAGACAAGATTGAAAAAGACCCCCAAAAACCTCGCTTTATTGATACTCTTTGGGGTTCAGGATACCGCTTTAATGCCTAATTAATATCTGGCCAATCATTACAAGTGCTTTTCCCAATTAATTAAAGCATAGAGACATTCCCGGTACATCTGTAATCTATATAAGAAACCAGCCCCTAACCCTAATTTATCTTCTTTGATATGATGAGTTAAGCCTGGCAATATCGGATTAGCCATTTTAATTCCATAATAGTCCGCTAATTTGGTTAAAAAAATCTCCACTCCAAACTTAGCCCAGGACAGGTCTGGTAGCATCTTAATGAATCCCCCGGAAAGAGCCATTTGTCCATTAAGTATACTAAAATACTTTTGTGCAAAATTAACCCAATAATTTACACCAAATTTACTGCCTGTTTCAAAAATGCCTACCGTCATACCTACATTATTATTATTTTCCAGGGGACGAAGTAAGGCATTTAAATGTGCTTCTTTTAAGCTGACCAGATCTGCATCCAGAAATAGCCAGTAATCAGCATTACCCACCTGTGCTATTCCAGTCTGTAGCGCAGCTCCCTTTCCTCTATTATAATTATGTCTCAATACCTCTACAGAGTATTTTTGAGCCTGTTCGGCAGTTCTGTCTGAAGAACCATCATCAATAACAATAATTCTCTTTTCATCTCTATAAGAACAAACTACCTTTAGTACACTGTCTATTCTGGGCTCTTCGTTATAGGCTGGTATTAAGATAGCTAATTTATCTTTTTTCATCATTTTTTCCTATGAAAAATAGCGAATAACAAGTTTTATTATTCACTAATATAAGTAGAATTTATCATATTATACCGTAACAGGCAATAGTTTTAGATTAGCTGGCTATATTTTAATCCAATAATTTATTCAGTTTACATTTAACGGTAAAGATGATAAATTTAACATATATTCGTTATGCATAATGTGTTTTAATGTATACCAGCATAGTGTATACCCTAAGGTTCAACATGTATCGTAGACCGAGTGCTTTGTGCTTGAATAGTTTTATTATTCCTTTGCGAACCTGCCAAAAGCAGGTGTGGCAGTAACCTCATTCGGATTATACTAATGTTCTCTTTTTTGTTTTTAATGAAAAAGTAAATACAGACTGTTTAGGCGAAATTGCTTCTTTGTCCTGTTATGTCCTGTTTAAAAAATATTTCGGGAGGTTTAGGTTATGCGTATAAAAAATATTTATTCTATCTTTTTTTGTCTGTTAATAATGACCATATTTATCTATGGAGTTCTCTCTGTAGCTGCTCAGGAATCAAAGATTATCCAGACCTATGGAGAAGCAGAGGTTTCTGCCCAGCCCGACCTGGCTAAAATAAGTCTATCCATTGAAACCAGAGACCAATCTGCCAAAGTGGCAGTAGAAAAAAATGCCAAACTTGCCAATACTGTTTTCGAGGCATTGATAGATTTTGGTCTTACCGAAAATGAGGTAAAAACTTCTTCTTACCGGCTAAATAGTTATCGTGAATGGCAAAAAGAAGGTTCTACCGCTGAAAAAGAGGTAATTTACTATCTGGTAGTTAATGAAATAGTGTTATCAGTTTCCCGACTGGATGAGGTGGGCAAGTTAATAGACCTTGCCGTGCAGGCTGGAGCCAATAATATCAACTATATTAATTTTGAACTAATGGACCCTCAGGAATTAATGTTGCAAGCCTTGACAATGGCAACCAGGCAGGCACAACAAAAAGCAGAGTCAATAGCTCAGGGGGCAGGAGTAAAAATTAGTGAACTTTTTAGTATTAAAGAGGAAAGAACCACCTATGCCCCTTACCGTGCACAGGAGGCTATGCTCTCCCGAGCCATGGCTGGCGGTCCTTCACCAACACCGATCTCGCCTGATGAGGTTATTGTTCGAGCAACTGTGATAGCAGAATTTTCTTTTTAATCTTTTATGCTTTTTTGCAATAAAACTATATTTTCTATGCTGTGGGTTTGAGGGAACATATCTAAGGGTTGGACTTTTGTAAGTGTATAATTGTTAGTCGCAAATCGTTTAATATCTCTTGCTAAGGTGGCTGGATTACAGGATATATATACTACTAATTCAGGAGCAATGGATAATATTTTATTGATAAATTTCATCTTCAAGCCAGCCCTTGGAGGATCTATTATTATATGAGTAAACCTTATTTTTAAATCTGTTATTATCTTTTCACAAGAACCAGTAATAAATTGACAGTTTTGCAGACCATTTAATATGGCATTCTTTTTAGCATTTCTTATCGCCGAAGGGTTTGAGTCTACTCCTATTACCAAATCAGCATCCTTAGCAATATTCAGAGCAAACATCCCTACCCCGCAATAGGCATCCAATACTTTAGCATTACTCGAAAGTCCTAAATAATGCTGCACCATATTTACTAACTTATCACTCTGCTCTGGATTAACCTGAAAAAAATCTTCAGGACCAAGGGCAAAGGTGTTTTCCCCTGTTTTCTGGGAAATCTCTCCTTTACCTGACAACAGCTTAGATTTACCCTTTTGGCGGATATAAATAGATTGGATCGCTTTGCTTAGCTCTTTTAATACGCTTTCTTCTGGCTGGCAATCGATAAACTGAACCATGGTTTCAGCATGTTGATTAGCATGCCTCAACATGATAGAGCTTTTCTCTCCGATTTCAATTTCAGGCAGCATTTTTCTTATCAGAAGACTTGCCTTATTCAATTCTGGCAATAGCAATGGGCATTGTTCAATATCGACAAGTTCATTACTCCTAAAGCAATAAAAACCCATCTTCCTGGTATTACCAGCCCGGGTAAGGTGCCACGCCACTTTATTGCGATAATTCCAGGGTGTTTTCATTCCTATAATGAATTTTGCTTCAGAGTATATCCCGCCGATACGTTTGAGAGTATCATTTACTATCCTTTGTTTTAAATACAATTGGTGCTTGTATTCTACATGCTGATAAGAACAACCACCACATTGATAATAATACGGGCATTCTGGCTTCACCCGAAATGGCGATGCTGTAATAATCTCCCTCACTATTCCCCGTGAATACTGCTTTTTTTCTTCAATAATTTCAGCTGTTACCATTTCTTCGGGAATGGTATAGGGGATAAAAACTACCTTGCCCTTATCGGTTCGGGCAACTCCTTCACCATTATGACTGATACCTTCAATATATAGTTCCATCATTTTTTATTATCTATTCCATTCTTCGCTTTTATAAATTAAAATAGCTTAGTTCATTTTTAAATTTTTACGAAAATTATTTAACAGATTAAATATAACAACATACTGCAACAGTATTGGCTCATCATTAAAAAAATTATTATCCTGATGATTGATCGAAATATTGAGATCATTCTACAAGCTCTTACTATAGTTCTAATTTAGAATTCTACCATATTAGCAATACTTCATCTATTTGATAATACTCATAATAGTTCAGTGGAATTCAATTTTTATCCTAATACACAATTTATGGAAATGTTGAAGGGTTTCCAATCCTGCGTTACGATTTTAAAATATTTAAAAAATATTTTAATTATCTATTGACAATAGGTAACCTGTTACTTATAATATAGGTAACAGGTTACTGTTTATTAAATTATAATAAAATACTAAATTTATATAGTGAGGATAAATGAAATTTAAATGAATTATCTAGAGAAAAAGACTTACATTTTCGGTATGATTTTTTTATTATCTAATAAATTACAAATTATTGGTGATAAGATGGACCCTCTTCTTACAGTTAAGCAGTGGCTCTTCCTTGCAGGTGTATTAAAGTGTGGTAATGAAAACCCTTCTCTTTCAGAAATTTCTGCACGAATTGGAAGTTCCCGACAAAATGTCAAAAAAATTGCCTCCATCCTTGAAAAGCAAGGCTTTATTTCCATGAAGAGGGATAATGCTGATGCAAGAATGCTCAGAATCTCTCTCACCGATAAAGTTTTAATACATCTAAAAAAGAGAACTGAAATGGAACAGCAATTTATAGAAGAACTTTTCAAAGATTTTAAATCAGAAGAATTA
>JAKPKS010000268.1 GCA_029553585.1 Candidatus Atribacteria bacterium
AAAACCCCACCTGCCTGGGTATACCGGCTGAGGGACCAGGCCCTTCCATAGCTACCATTGCATCCATAATGGATAATTCGGGTTTGACAAATTGGGCAACATCAACCAGCATATCAGAAAAATCCCTCACATCGGCTAATCTTAAATGGTAATCAGCCTTCAGGAGGCCAGGTATGGTGCCGAAAAGATTTTTTACTGCTCCAGTGTAGATAGTAAAGCCATGCGTCTTAAGCTTGGCAATAGAGATAACCAGATCAGCTTCCTTAATTACCTGAGCTAAGGTAATCTGTTTCAGGATTTTTCCTTCCGGATAAGAACACTCCTGCTGCTCGAAATCCCAGTTCAGCTCAGCACCGGTTCGGGCAGCTACCTCAGTCATTCCCGATTCCTGGTAGATTCCTTTTAACCAGCTTTTGGTAAAGGGACCACCTGGGCTATCAGCTATGATTACTTTAGCGCCCAGTGCCTGTATCTGTTTAATCACGGCTTCTACTAAAGCTGGATGGGTGGTAACTGCTGCCTCGGGTGGTTTTTTCATCAACAGATTGACCTTCAGCAGCACCTTCTGCCCTGGTTTAATATATTGCTCTAAACCGCCTAACTCAGTAAATAATTGTTGAGTGGCCTGTTCAATTTCATCTTTTTGGTAGGTTTTACAGGGTATAAAGACAACCTGTTTATTATTAATATCCAAAATTGTTCCCCATTTTTATGCAATTTTTTTATTATAGCAAAAATCTGTTAAAATAAATAGTAAAACTCTTTTCTAATCCAAATATGAGCCTGAAACAAGAGTCATGCTGCTACTATTTTAGCAAATAATTTATCTCTTTCAAGCTGCACCTTCTCAGCCATCTCATTATCGGTGTATCGCTGAGCTATTTTATCTAACATTTCCAGGGTAATACCTGCTTTGAGATAATTCTGAACCTCTGGGATGCTTCTTAATTTCTCATAAGGAGTCTGATAATCCTGGTACCGGTATTTCTTCTTGATCTTTCCCTTACTGTCTATGATTTCACTAGGAAAGGCACAGGGACGGTGAAAGTTCAGATAGTCCTGGAAACAGCCGAAGTAAAACTTATTGATCTGGTGAGCATGTTCTCCCCTGATATGGCTATAGCCCAACCATTTCCTTAACACCCAGCCGTTTTTGGTCTCAACCAGGGCATTGTCATTGGTGTGCCTGGGTCTACTCTTGGTCAGCTTAATGAGCAGCTTATTTAACATCTCTACCACCTTCTGGTTGATGTATTCTGAGCCATTATCGGTATGGAAATTAATGATCCGGAAAGGATAAGTGGCGATCATCTTCTCCAGTAAGGGAAGCAGATACTCTTCACTAATCTTTTCTGTAGCTCCGATGACTTCCCACTGGGTTATTTCATCTACCATATTGATATGATAGACTCCCTTTTGTTTTTCCCGGTCTCCCTGGTGTGCGGTATCTACTCTCAGGTAGCCCGGCTTTCCTTCCGGTTGGGGTTTACATCTTACACCAATTGTTTTTCCCTTCCCTTGATTGGTTTTCTGGTAACTGGTGCTACTGCGCAGGTAGGAGACCTTCTTCTTTAGGTTATAGATATGAGATACCGAGATATGGGAGATATTTAGATATTCTGCCTTACCGTATTCCCGAACCATACGTTCTAAAGTCTTTTTTAAGGCGGCTCCATTGGGAGAATCGTGTAACTGTGCTGTTTTGGCCAGTAGTTTGATATCTTGATTGGTGTATTTCTTCTGGAATTTGTGTCGGTCATATTCTTTTATTCTGACCTGCCCGGTTTTACAATATTGTGCTATCTGTCTGGTAAGCTGGGCTCTGGAATAGCCGGTGATCTTCATGAGATATCTCCTGGTTAATCCTTTCTCTTTTTTGGAGAGGATAACATAAGTAAATCTCCTCAAGGTCTCCTCGATCCAGGAATAGGTGTAAATTTCAACCGAAAAGTACACCATATTTCACTCCAAAAGTACACCACTAATTGTAAAAAAATAACTTAATTTAACTCATCTTTTTCCTCCTCCTGTTTAGCCAGCCATTCTTTGGTTTCCTTCAACCGATAGGAACCGCCATTCATATTAAGTAGGTAGGACTTATGGATCAGCCGGTCAATCATAGCTGCAGTCATCACCGCATCACCAAAGATTTCTTCCCAGCGGTCAAAGGAGAGATTGGTGGTAATGATAGTGGATTTTCTGCCAGCCCTCAAGGACAGATGAGTAAAGAGCAGTTCTGAACCCTCCTTGTCAAAAGAGATGTAGCCTAGTTCA
>JAKPKS010000279.1 GCA_029553585.1 Candidatus Atribacteria bacterium
TTGCCAGCGCTAATTTAATTACAGTCTTTGCCATCATCTTCTTTCCTAAACTCATAAAAAAAATAGGTAATATTGCTTCTACGGAAATAATCTTATTTCTTTTTATTTTTTCTCTTCTGGGAATGAGCTTGGCTAACCATGCAATTGTTATTTTTATTGCTTTTATTCTTCTCAGTGTTACCAGCAATCTGATTTGGATTAATATGGATATATTGGTGGAAAGTTTTTCCGATGATACCTCCACCGGTCTAACCAGGACCATCTATTTTACCGCCATTAACCTCGGCTGGATTATTGCCCCGTCTCTATCAAGTTATTTAATAGAAATAGGAGATTACTATTGGGTATTTATTGCGGCAGCTATTTGTCTGGTGCCATTTATGGCTATTTTAATAAAGAATCGTCATCGTTTACGCGACCGAGGTCGCTACCGCACACACCCCATTCTTCCTACAATGAAAAAGTTATGGAAAAAGCCTAATCTCCGTAGCATCTTCTTTATTGCTTTATTGCTCAATCTTTTCTTCAGCAGCGCGGTGGTCTATATCCCCGTTTATCTACATCAAAATCTTGGTTTTGATTGGTCGGTTTTAGGTATAATGTTTTCTATAATGCTAGTTCCATTCATAATTTTTGAAATTCCCGCTGGTTGGCTGGCTGATAAATACTGGGGGGAAAAAGAAATAATGGGTACCGGTTTGGCTATAATTATTATCGCTTTATTTTTGTTTTTTGTAGTTAGAGAAGCTGACCCCTGGTTATGGGGTGGCCTCTTATTTTTTAGTCGTGTCGGCGCTTCTTTAGTAGAAGCGATGCGTGAATCCTATTTTTTCAAAATTGTTAGCGCTAAAGATGTCCAGTATATTAATTTCTTCCGCACCACCGCCCCCTTGGGATATCTACTGGGCACAATATTGGCCATAATAATAATATATTTCTACCCCTTACAATACTTATTTTTATTTATTGCCCTAATTATGACCTCTGGTTTTTTATTCCTACACACAATAAAAGACAGTAAATAAAAAAGTTGACGAATACTGATAAGTTTTCTATTATAGTCTCACCTTAGCTGCGGGTATCATATAATGGTTATTATGTCAGCCTTCCAAGCTGAA
>JAKPKS010000020.1 GCA_029553585.1 Candidatus Atribacteria bacterium
AAATGCCTACATTAATTCAAAAAAAGAAGACATAACAATAATAAAAAGTCCTGTAGGCATGCCTGGAAGGGCTATCAGGAATACCTTCACTGAGGATACTTTAAAAGGCGGTAATAAGCCTTGTAAATGTCCCTATCATTGTATAATTACCTGCAATCGCAATAACAGTCCCTATTGCATTGCCCTCGCGCTTACAAACGCACAGAAAGGCAACCTTGAACACGGTTTTGCCTTTGCGGGAATAAATGCCTACAAAGCGGATAAAATAGTTTCGGTAAAGGAGCTTGTCGAAGCTTTACAAAAAGAGTATGATGCGGCGTCAGATCCTGTTTAGTAGTCCGGTATCATTTCTCTATTATATTAGAATGCCCTTGGAAGTTCTTTTTATCTTCTGTGAAAAATTTTATCTCAACCATTTACTTTGATTTGATTAAGTGCTAAAATAATAGCGTAAACTGAATATATGATCTTCAGGGCAGGGTGAAATTCCCGATCGGCGGTAATGCAGCCATTGAGCTGTTAGCCCGCGAGCGAAAGCAGACTCGGTTTGATTCCGGGGCCGACAGTATAGTCTGGATGAAAGAAGATGCTTTTTAGTATTTTGACATTCCCTGAGATTATTTTTCAGGGAATTCTATATTTTGGAGGTCTTATAATGGAAAACAAAACAAACAGATTGGTAAGAATCGCTGTACTCTCGGCACTATCTATCGTACTGGTAGTGTTGATCAAATTCCCTATTATTCCGTCAGCTCCGTTCCTGGAATATGAACCCGGGGATGTGCCGATGCTTGTGGCTGCCTTTATGTATGGCCCTATGGCCGGGATTATAATGACCGTCATCGTATCAGCCATACAGGCATTTACAGTGAGCGCCGCATCAGGTTGGGTAGGATTAGTAATGCATGTAATAGCAACCGGTACCTTTGTAGTTGTATCCGGAGCTATTTATAAGAAATATCATACATTTAAAGGAGCTTTTGCGGCCTTGGCAGCAGGCTCAATATCCATGGTGCTTGTTATGATACCTTCCAACCTGTTTTTCTCGGTAAGGTTTTATGGTATTCCTTACGACGTTGTAATGGCAATGCTGCCCACTGCAATTCTGCCCTTTAATCTGATTAAATCTCTGGCTAACTCATTAATAGTAATTTTGGTTTATAAACCGTTAAGCAGGTTTTTGAAGGGAATTGACAAAGTACAAAAAAACGAAGCATAAAACTATAAATATTAAAACTACTAAAAAAGCATAATATTGGCAGATTTCCAATATTGTGCTTTTTTTATAATTTTTGATTGGTTATAATTGTTACCGCCGGTAATACTACTATCAACTCATTTATTTGGGATGTGAAACAGAATCATGAAACTATCAGCCGCTATTAAAGAGCTTGTCATATATAAGGAGCCAAAAAACGACGAAGGCTTTGAATTGCTTGAAGATGAATATGAGACAGATACCCGGGAAGATCAAAAAAAGATTAGTTCCGATTCAGACAGCCAAAAGGACGAAACAAAAGTATTTAAAAGTAAAACCCCTTTAAAGACGGAGGAATGGAATAAGGCAAAAGAAAAAAAATCTCAGAATCAGAAGCAATATACCGGAAATATCGTAGTACCGGAGCTGAAAAAGAATATTGAAAGAATGAAAATGGAATTTAATATATCGATAAGCAAGGACGTTATTATACGGGAATTCAAAGTGGCAAGAAAAACCGACGCCTTTATTTTATACATAGACGGCATGGTGGACAAAAATACCATCAACGGTTTTATACTCAGACAACTTATGACACCTGAATATTTTACAGATTTTAAAGAAGGTTCCGTCATAGACTATATTCTTGATAATGTACTGTCAGTTAATAAAGTTATAAAGGAAAATAAATACGATAAAATAATCGATTATGTCCTGAACGGTATTACAGCTGTTTTTATTGATGGTTGTGAAGAGTGCATGATCATAGAAAACCAGGGTTACGAGAAAAGAAGCATTGACAAGCCTGTTAC
>JAKPKS010000036.1 GCA_029553585.1 Candidatus Atribacteria bacterium
GCTTCTTCAGAACAGGTTACCGGGCTATGGTCTATGCCTTGTGCCAGCAATTTTATTTTTGGTCCATTTTCTCCCAAAATACTTTGCAGTATGATATCCGGCATTTCTATCAATTGTTTTATCTTAAAAATACCGGCTCGATTAAGTTTTTGCGCTGCCTTCTGGCCTATGCCCCACAGTTTTGTGACCGGCAGGTCAGATAAAATATCCATTGCCTGTTCATCAGGCAGAACAAAGAAACCATCAGGCTTGCCTAAGTTGGTAGCTATCTTAGCCAGAAATTTACTGGAGGCAATACCTGCTGAAACCGGAAGGTGCAATTCTTTTTTGACTCTATTTTTAATATTCAGGGCAATCTCCTCTGCAGTGCCGAATAAGACTTTGCAGGAAGTTACATCCAGAAAAGCCTCATCTATGCTGACCGGCTCAAGAAAAGGAGTGTAAGTGCTGCATATGCGAAAAAATTGTTGAGAGGCAATTCGATAAAGGTTCATTCGAGATGGTGTAAAGGTAGCCCCTGGACATTTTTGTTGTGCTTCCCAGATAGGCATACCAGCATGAATTCCATAATTTCTGGCTTGATAAGATGCTGAGCAGACTACTCCCCGACGGGATAGTTTCCCATCTTTCTTAAAGATACCGCCTACCACCAGCGGTTTATCGGCATATTGAAGGTTTTCCCGTTGTTCAACTGAAGCAAAAAAAGCATCTAAATCCAGATGAATAATAGAGCGTTTTTTAATATTGTCCATATAAAACTAATCTTTACCTGAAAATTATAATTCTTCTTTTAGTATACTCTCTTATGGGTAAGAAGTAAGT
This sequence comes from Candidatus Atribacteria bacterium, assembly GCA_029553585.1. Lineage (GTDB taxonomy): Bacteria > Atribacterota > Phoenicimicrobiia > Phoenicimicrobiales > Stramentimicrobiaceae > Stramentimicrobium. The sequence goes on from JAKPKS010000036.1 coordinate 823, forward strand.
TGTTTTATCTCCTGCACGATTATTTTTTCCTCACCGGTTTTATCGTCTATCTTACCTTTGATAAGTAGCAAAGCCTCTTTAACCAGCAAGGAAAAATGATGGCGGAAGGTTTCCGGAAAGGCAATAGCCTCAAAGAGGCCTGCCTCATCTTCTAATAACAGGAAGGCCATTATCTGATGATGTTTGGTAAATTGCCTTCTGACCTGGATTAAAAGGCCGGCTATCAGGACTGGTTGTCCTGCTCTCAATTGTTCAATATGGTAGCTCTGTGCAAGAATTTGCCCCGGTCTCTTCAGGGCAGCCAATCTATTCCTGTAAAGAGAGAGCGGATGGCCGTGTACATAGATACCCATTATTTCTTTTTCCATCTTAAGGAGTTCGGCTGCAGAAAAATGGTGAGCAGGAATAGAATTTTCGGATAATAGATCAGCAGCACTGGTTTTTGTTGGCACTTTTATAAGAGTTGACATATCTTCTCTCCTTTTTATTCTCTTCAATAATAAGCGGTAATAGATTTAATAAAACAGACCTGGGGTATCCGGTAAAGTCAAAAGCACCAACTTTAATTAGATTTTCAATTACATTTCTGGTTATCCTTAAAGAAGCTCCTCTAGCGCAAAAATCATGAAGAGAAAGAAAAGAACCACCATTTTCTCTCATCTTTAAAATACCGTTCAACTGTTTTGGTCCCATTCCTTTTATTTTTAGTAGTCCGACTCGTACAGCCTTCCCTTCTACTGAAAATCCAGCCTGGCTCTTATTAATATCAGGAGGCAAGATTGAAATCCGGAAACGTCGTGCTTCCTGCAGATAGCGATCCTGGTCATAATAACCCATACCATAGGTAAGCAGTGAGGCTAAATAGTGTGCCGGATAATGTACTTTTAGATAGCAACTAAGATAAGAAAGCAGGGCATAGGACGTACTGTGAGCTTTATTAAAACCATAGTAGGCAAATTTCTCAATCAGATTAAAGATGCGCTGTGCATCATATGAACTGATTCCCTGTTGAGCAGATTTAACCATAAAATTGTGGTGTTGTTCTTTCATGACAGCAGGTGAACGGGAGCTGATTGCTCTACGAAAGAGATCAGCCCCGCCTGGATTTAAGCCGGCAATCGCAGAGGCTACTTGTATAACCTGTTCCTGATAAATAATAACTCCATAGGTATCCTTTAATATATCCTGCAGCCTTTCATGGGGGTATTCAATCAGGGATTGTTCAATCTTGTTTTTAAGATACTGTTTAGTCATTCCGCTATCTAATGGTCCAGGTCGATAGAGAGAGAGTGCAGCAATAAGATCCTCCAGTGTAGATGGGGCTAACTGTTTTAGCAAAGAAGACATTCCAGAGCTTTCCAGCTGAAAGACACCAAGTGTTTCCCCTTTTTTTAGATGGTAAAAGGTTAAAGGATCATTCAGTGGAATCTGTTTTAAATGGACGGCAATATTGTGCTCATTTAAGCTCTGTAAAGTTTTTTGCATTACCGTTAAGCTCCTTGAGCCTAATATATCAATCTTTAATAAGCCCAGGTCTTTAATACTCTCTTTTTCGTATTGGCTGACAATCTCTCCTTCCGGGCTAAGGGCCAGCGGTATAATATCAGCCAACGGTTGATTAGCGATAATTATGGCGGAGGCATGAGCTGCCAGATGGCGTGGCTTGCCTTCCATAAAGCAGGCATAAGAAAAGAGAGAGCGTAGCGGTTCTTCGTAATAAGGAAGTTGTTTGAGTTCTGGCAAATATCTTAAAGAGGCTTCTACAACTCCTGGAGAGGAAAAATGTGGCAGCATTTTAACAATCTTAGCTAATTCCTGAGTGCTAAGCCCCAAAGCTTTACCGGCATCCCTTACTGCTGAACGGGCGGCATAAGTGTTAATAGCGCAGACATGGGTTACCTGTTCTCGTCCGAATCGCTGAAATATATAATCAATTACCCTATCTCTGCCTATTTGCCCAAAATCTATATCTATATCCGGTAAATCGATGCGATGGGGGTTTAAAAATCTTTCAAAAAAAAGTTTAAATCTCAAAGGGTCTACCTCGGTAATATTGAGCAGGTATGATACCAGGCTACCTGCTGCAGAGCCTTTACCAGGTCCGACCGGAATATCATTCTGTTTGGCAAAATTTACAATATCTCTGACAATTAGAAAATAGCCGGCAAAGCCCATCTGATTGATTACTTCCAATTCATACTTCATACGATAAAAGGCCTGGCTGGAAGGATCGGGGTAGTATTTTTTAAGATTTTCTAAGCACAGTTTTTCTAAATATTCTGAAACAGAATAGGGGTGAGGAGTCTGGTAGGATGGTAATTTGATTTTACCCAGCTCCAGGTCTAGTTGACATTGCTCAGCAATCTTTTCAGTATTTTTTAATGCCTCAGGGAGAAATGAGAAAAGTTCTTGCATTTCCGCCCCTGATTTAAGGAAATATTGATTGTTAGGAAGAGGAGGGTGATGTAAGTGCCTCTTGCTGCTCTGGTTGGCGATAATGTTGGTTATCTTCTGAAAGGGGAACTGTTCCATTTCCGGGTAATGTACATTATTGGTAGCTACCAGAGGGATGGACAGTTTTTTCCCTAAAGCGATAAGATACTGATTAATATGTTTTTCTTGTTCCAATCCGTGAAAGGATATTTCCAGGAAAAAATTTTCTACACCAAAGGTCCTCTTAAACCACAGAGCAGCTCTTTCCGCTTCTTGATATTCTTTCCGGGCAATAAGCAGCGGAATTTCTCCCTGCAGACAGCCGGACAGAACAATAAGCCCTTCCCGGTAACAGGAGAGTATGGTATGATCAATAGCCGGGATACCCTGCGGGCTGGACAGATGTGCCTGGCTGATGAGCCGGCATAGATTGTGATAGCCTGTATTGTCTTTAGCCAGAAGAATAAGGTGAGTGAGATGGTTGGGGGAAAAGTTACTCCTTATACGTACCTCACAGCCCAGTATAGGCTTAATCCCGACCTGCATAGCTTTTTTATAAAACTCAATGCCTCCAATCAGACCATCGTGATCAGTGAGGGCTAAGGCTCTCATCTTTAATTTTTGTGTTCTATCTATAATCTGGTCAATACTGCCCAGACCATCCTGTAAACTGTATTGAGAATGCAGGTGTAAATGGGTAAAATTCATTAATTATTTCCTTCTTTCAGGTTTAAGTAAACATATGTTTGCTATTACAGGTAAAAAAATAATATAAATCAGGTTATTATTCTCCGACAACATCCTGAGTACCCTTATTCAAAGCAGTACTATCTGTCTTCATTTTCTGCTGTAATAATTTCATCAACATAAGTGCATTTTTAACTGCTTTCCCCTTATAGTGATTGTTCATAAAGATATACTGATCGGTAGTCTGGTTAGCAATCTGCCTGATTTTGGGCACCCATTCCTGTAATTCCTGCTCGCTATAAAGATAGTCATAGCGCTGATAAGCCTGTTCAGGTTGCCACCATTTCTCTTTGTTGCGCCCATGAAAACGAACATAGCCCAGTTGAGAAGTTGCTATAGCCAGAGGAGGAATCAGTCCTTCTAAAGGTGGCTGATCTACCGCACAAAAGCCCATTTCGTTTTTTTTAAGAAAATCAAAGACGACATCTTTTATCCAATGATTATTACGAAATTCAATAACCAATGGCAGACCATCCATCTTCTCTTTCAGCCAGAGGAGGTAGTCTAAATTAGTACTGTTGTAATGGAAAGAATAGGGGAATTGTGCCAGGATGCAACCCAGTTTATGATGATCCAGAAGCGGCTTTAGGGAAGCTTTAAATTCTTCAAATAATGTCTCATTCTTATCCCGGATATGAGTCATGGCCTGATTGGCCTTTACGGAGAATTTAAAATCAGCCGGAACTTTACGCTGCAGATGATAGAAAACCGCTGCAGGCATAATCCGGTAATAGGAGGAATTGATTTCCACAGTATTAAACTGACGGGCATAAAGGTCCAGCATATTCCCTTTATCTGTATTTTCCGGATAAAATGGTCCTATCCAGTCCTGATAACTAAAACCAGAGGTTCCTATATAGAGCATAGTTCACTCATTTCCTTCCGTTATATCTACGAATAATACCGGTTACTTTTCCTAAAATATTTATATCTCTGGTAATGATAGGCTGATAGGCTGGATTGGAAGGTTTTAAAGTTACTTTACCCTTGTTCTGGTATATTCTTTTCACAGTTACCTCTTCCTGGTTGAGCAGGGCGATAACTATATCTCCGTTATCAGCATTATTCTGGGGGTGGACTATCACATAATCTCCATCCAGGATATGGTCGCCGAGCATACTATCTCCCTCTACCCGAACCAGAAAGCTTCCTTCACTGCCCGCTAATTCTTCTGGCACAGGTATTACCTCTGTATATTCCTGTAAGGCAAGCAGGGGATTACCGGCAGCAGCTTTACCTATCAGGGGAATTTCCCGGATCAGGGGCAGCAGTTTAATAGCCCTTGTTTTCCCTTTTTCCCTCTGGATATAACCTTTTTCTTCTAAAATTTTCAGGTACTTGAAAGCAGTGGCAGAAGACTGTACACCAAGAGCAGCACATAATTCCCGCACTGTTGGCGGATAACCGGTCTCTTGTATCTTAATACGAATAAGTCCCAGGACAGCCCTCTGTTTTTTGGTAAGCATTTCTTTATGGAATACCATAGCTTTTTCCTCACAATATTCTTTTATAAATATTGGGTAGTTTTATTATAAGGCAAACATATGTTTTCGTCAAGTAAAAATATTTCCATAAGGTCTGACTATATCGCTAAACCAAACAACGCCTGGTTAACGGTAATATTTATTAAAAAATGATTACTGAATAATAAAAGAGCCGGAAACTTTCACCGGGCGGACAAAATTGTCATACTGGGGAGATGCCTTCAAGGCTAAATTATGTACTTCCTGCACCTCTTCTTCGGAATGATTGGTTTTAACCTGTACCTCAAAACGAACCTCTTTAAATCCAGGGTGCTTATTATTATTTTCATCAGTCCAGCCACCGGGTATGCTTTCCCCCTCGATATTTACCTTCAGTCCCTCTAAAGATACATTTAATTTTTGAGCGGCATACAGATAAGCGAAGATAAGACAGCTGCCCAAGGCCTGTAGAGTTACTTCAGCAGGTTTAGGACCTGAATTGGTGCCATTATCTTCTATCGGTTTATCCATACGCAATTTAAATTCTCTTGCTTCAGCATCAACCTGTGTTCCGCCTAACCAGGTAGCCTGTATTTTAGATAGTTTTGGCATAGAAAAATCCTCCATTTTTTTCACTACTTTCTTCTCATTATAGCTGATTTATAATAAATTTAAAATGTGTGTAGGAAAGGTAGGTTTTATAGGCATTAAAAAGACGACTGCCGTATACAACTAAAAATATCAGATGTATTTTAAATTACAGATTGGCGAAAGGCAGTGGTTTAAAATAATTAGCCAAAATGGAATGCAATTGGTAAAATAAAATAGTAGTGGAAGCAACCCTTTGGTGGAGTAAGAATTGTTTGTTTCCGGAGGATAGGTATGGTAGATAAAGAAAATTATTTAAATGATAGTTATACTGTCTGGAAATTACTGGAAGAACATTTTCAAAAGATTAAGAAAGTGCATCTGCGGCAACTTTTTACGGAAAATCCCAGACGTGCAGAGCAGTTGAGCGTAGAGGATTCAGGGATTTATTTTGATTATTCTAAGAACAGGGTAACTTCTGAGACTATGGAATTACTGTTTAAGCTGGCAAAACAGGCTGATTTAACTCATCATATCGAGGCGATGTTTCGAGGAGAAAGGGTTAATACAACTGAAGATAGGGCAGCTTTACATATTGCCCTGCGTACACCGGAAAGCAGTCCTATCTGGCTGGATGGTGAGGATGTGGTGATTAAAGTCCATCAAGAGCTTGTAAAAATGGCTCGTTTTGCCCGACAGGTTGGTCAGGGGCAATGGCTTGGATTTACCGGGAAACCAATCAGGAATGTGATTAATATCGGAATTGGCGGTTCTGATCTGGGTCCGGAAATGGCCTATGAAGCACTGCGTTATTATAGTATACGTAACATACGTTTTGCTTTTATTTCCAATGTGGATGCAACTGATTTTAAGGAGACTGTAGAAGGCCTTGATCCGGCAGAAACCATGTTTATTATCTCTTCCAAAACCTTTACCACCATTGAAACCATAACCAACGCCTACACTGCGCGCACCTGGCTTCTCCAGCACCTCAGAGATGAAGATGCCATTAGCAGACACTTTGTGGCTGTTTCCACCAATAGTGCTAAGGTAAAAGAATTTGGTATTACACCAGAGAATATGTTTGTTTTCTGGGATTGGGTTGGGGGCCGTTACTCACTCTGTTCGGCTATTGGGCTTTCTGTTATGATAGCTATTGGTCCGGAGAATTTTTATAATCTGTTGGCAGGATTTCACGAGGTTGATGAGCATTTTCTTAAGACACCTTTAGAAAAAAATATTCCTGTGATTATGGCACTGCTCAGTATCTGGTATAATAATTTTTTTAAAGCACAGTCGGTAGCTATACTTCCCTATGAGCAATATCTGAAGTTATTTCCGGCTTATCTGCAACAGTTGACTATGGAGAGTAATGGTAAGGATGTGGACCGGGAAGGTAACAGAGTTTCTTATCAAACCGGACCTATCTGCTGGGGGCAAGTGGGGACTAAAGGACAACATTCCTTTTATCAGCTTATTCACCAGGGAACTAAATTGATTCCCTGTGATTTTATTGCCTTTTTAGAGCCATTAAATAAAATTGTAGACCATCACGAATTACTGTTATCCAATGTATTTGCTCAGGCAGAGGCTTTAGCTTTCGGTAAGACAGCGGAGAAGTTAAGGGCAGAGGGTATACAGGAAAAACTTATTCCTTTTCAAACTATGGAAGGAAATCACCCTTCCACTATGATTTTACTAAATAAGCTGATACCAGCCAATCTGGGGAAATTAATTGCACTATATGAACACTCTGTTTTTACACAGGGAGTCATCTGGCGGATAAATCCCTTTGACCAATGGGGAGTGGAATTAGGGAAAGTACTGGCATCTCAAATTGCCCGCGAGCTTAAGAACCCCGATATGCCAGAACTGGGACATGATAGCTCTACCAATCGACTAATCCAGAAATATTGGAAAATTATAGAATAATATTAATTAATTTGAATAAAATTGGGTTTGTTATTTCATCGATTAAGAGAATAAGGTATCGACAAATATCTGTATTACCTTTGCTCCACCAATAAAAGTGCCAAGTGAACTTCCCAAATTAGCCAGTGCCACCACTAACAGTACCTTGGTAATTCTGTTATGAAAAAAATCACCAAAGGTAGTAATATTCCCCAGGTTTTCAAAATCTTCCACTTTAGGTTTTCTCATAATTGCCTCTACAATACCGGCAAACCAGCCAGCTGCCAGCAGGGGGTTTAAGGAAGTAAGGGGGGCTGCTAAAAAGGCAGTCAGGATAGAAAACGGATGCCCCGCAGCAATAATAGTTCCCAGAGCAGCCAGGGAACCATGCCAGATGGTCCATTGTAAAACTTGCTTAATTCCACTGAGTGGGGAAACTCGGAAGGTAGAGATAATAATAATGATAATGGCTAGAGGAATGCCCCAAAAAATCCATTTTACCCAGGGAGAGCTCTTAGGGATATAGGTTAAAGAATTTAAATCATGCTCCTTGTATATTTCCTGTTTAATTCCAGGTACATGCCCGGCGCCAACCACTGCTACTATTTTTTTACCGGGCGCCTCTTTTATTTTTTCGGCCAGATATTGGTCACGTTCATCAATTAGAGTACTCTTTAGACGGGGAAAAGAAACAGCCAATTCATTTAAAGCAGCAGTAAGCACATCTTCGGATTTTAGCCGTTCTATCTCTTCCTCAGAGATCTCTTCATTGCTGAATATGCTGAGTGTTAACATAAAAAAAAGTTTTAATTTACCAAAAAAACCTAATTTTTTCCAAATCCTGGTAAAGGTTATCTGAATATCACGGTCTGCTAAGACCAGGTTTATATTATTCTCCTGGGCTGCCTGAATGGCATCTATCATCTCTTGTCCAGGGTTAAGTCCTAACTGGCGGGCTAATCTCTTTTGAAAGGCAGAAAGTATCAGGTTAACCAGCAATAAGAGTGCCTTTTTCTGCTTAATAATGGTAATTATATCCATGTTCTTCCATTTGTCCGGGTCCCTCAGAGATTGAAAACGGGACTGGCATAATTCCACACAAACGGAATCTGGTTTTTCCTGGATGATAAAGTTTTTTACTGTTTCGGCACTGCTTCTGGAAATATGGGCAGTACCGATTAAATAAATATCTTTGTCATCAAGAGATATGTGGTGAATATCTTTATTGTTTAGCAAAATATGGCTCCTTTTTAAAAGACTTCAGTTTTTTGTAATACTTTAAGTTATCACTACTAAGATAAGAAAAAAATGTTTACAAAAATGGTTGTTTTAGAGCATCTCGATGATGAAAATCCGGTGGTTCCAAAACAACAATCAACATTATAACATAACTGAACTGAATGAGGTAGAAAAAACTGAAGTGTTTTAGTAAAATAAATAAGAGTGTAATTAATAGAGTATCATTTATTTTTAAATTAAAAGGAGGGTACATATGAAAAAATCGATAGGGCCAAAAACATTACTGGCGGCGGTTCCGGTGTTGGTAATTGGTAGTTATGACCGAAACGAAAGGCCCAATTTAGCTACTGTAGCCTGGGGAGGTATCTGTTGTTCTAATCCCCCCTGTGTTAATGTTTCTTTAAGAAAAGCCACCTACTCCTACCATAATATCCTTTCCCGTAAGGCTTTCACGGTTAATATTTTATTTAGCGATAGATTAAAAGAGATTGATTATTACGGTCTTGTTTCTGGTGAGAATTATGATAAATTTGAAAGGACCGGTATCACCCCCATTAAGAGTGAAATAGTTGACGCACCTTATGGTAAAGAGTTTCCTATGGTTTTGGAATGCCGGGTAATTAATTCTATCGAAATAGGGCTACATACCGAATTTATTGGTGAAATTATGGATATTAAAGTAGAAGAATATTTGTTAAACGAACAGGGTAGGGTCGATATCAGCAAGCTCGATCCTGTTTTATATACCCCGGAAGCGAGAGAATACTATAGCAGGGGGAAATATATAGGAAGAGGGTTTGAAATAGGAAAAAGCATTATTCCTTAAAAGAAATAATGCTTTTTACGTTCTTTTTAAATTATAAAAAATGAGTATAGTACTTTAAAACAACCATTCTAAGGAAAAATAAAAGCCCTCAGATGGTTTTAAGATGCCCAGTCTGGAATCGGTGTCTCCCAGCACAAATACGTAGGAAAAGGAGGCCAGTACATTTTCGCTTATCTGATAATCCAAACCTAAGACATTTCCCATACTCATATCTTTTAAACTAAGTACACAGGTATATTGTGGGGTAAAATTAGAATTGGTTAGTTTTTTATCAGCGTGAAGATAGAGGTAAGGTGAGCACTGGCCTTGATTTTCAAAGGGGAGTCCATATATGAATCCGCCATTTAAATATATGTCTGAAGGAGTTGTATAATCGGCACTGACTACTGCTTTTAAGTAAGGTTTTTCCAGTATATTTACTCCCTGAAAAGACCATTTTTCTGGTATGATATAGGCCAGATCTCCCCTTAAGGTGGCTCCTTCAATACCCGGGAAATCACCTTGAAACTCCAATCCCCATACCTGTTTAGCCGGATAACCCAGGGTTAGGTCCATTATATTTCCAGCGGGGTTAAAAGCAATGTCAAGGTTGACAGGAAAGGGATCTGTATAATAGCCATGGTAATAGCTCAAACCTATATCAAAAGAGGGAAAGGTATGGCTTAACTCTAATCCCCAGATCAGTTCTTCTGGTTGTTGATAAGAAAGCTCTACCCCGCTGATGGTGATACCCTGCTTCTGATAAAAAGGACCATATTGAGCCAGATAGGTATCCTTTAAATACTGGTCAGGAAAAGGAGTAGCCTTTAGTGCAGGAAGCAAAACGGCCTGTAGATTAGTCGAATCATTCAGATAATAGGTGGCATTAATTCCCATTGCACCTAATTTTTCTGTATTACTGGTTAAAGAAAGATTGGGAGGTGAGGGATTAAAGTTATCTAAAGGGCTGAAAAAATCAGCTGCTCCCCATCTGGTAACGATGATCCCGGCTCTAAGATCTAAATTTTCTATAATATTATAGGCATTCAGGTATAGTTCGTTGGGTCCCATAATAAGGGGGTCTGCATAATTTTTATTAGTCGCTCTGATTATCAGATCTCCTTGCAGGTAAATATCATTAATGATTTCCTGTAGATAATCTATTTTAAAAGTAACAGTGTGGTCTATCTTTTGGTTGTCCAGTGAGTAAGAGCTGTTATAAATTATCTTTTGGGTGGTGTCCATAGCCCAGATCGGCTGAGAAAAAATAATTAATAAGAGTATCAGCAGCAGAACACCAATAAAACAGACATTTTTATTCTTTTCAGGCATAGTATTGTCTCCTCAATAGTTTTTATCTTAAGTACAATCTGTCTATCCTTAAAACTTTCTAAAGCTTTGGTTTTTGCATGGTGCGCAGAGAGAAAAAGTCAGCAGGAAGACTCAGTTCATATTCGATATTTTTTATATTTAATATAGTTTTATGATTATTTTCCACATCGGTTATTTCTATTTTAACAGGTGTGATTTTGTTATTTTTATCAATTTCAATCTCTTGTATTTCCAGTGTCTTGGTATGCTGTCCTTCTAAATTATAGAATTCAACCTTTTCCATATAAAATTGTTCTTTTCTGACAGAAAGCATAAATTTACTATATGATATATCTTCTCCCACTGGAAGCACTTCAATTAAGAATTGAGTCTCTGTCTCTTCCTTAAGTTCCTTCAGATATTCATCACTCTGATAATCCATGCCCAGGTCTTCATAGGAAAAGTCAGTTCCCATAAAACTATCCTTTTTAGAGGAACCGGCAATTCTCCTCGGTTTTTGATAAGCAGGCATATAAAGGTATATTTTATCCCCGCTCTCACTGCTTAAAAGGGTAACCCCCTCCACGTTCTTCGGGGATAAAAAGCGCATCAATATACTTATCTTATCATCTTCCTCTTTTTGATACATTATCATTTCCCTGCTTTCTGACTTGCCATTTTTATCGATGATTTCCATTTCTGCCTGTGTTTTGCTATTTACATATTCAACCTGATTTTCTTTCATTTTATCAATTATCTCATCAACAGTCAGCTGTTCAGCTATGGCGCTACTGCTCAAAAAAAGAATCAGCAAAGATAAAAATAAAAAAGTAGAAAATCTTTTAACATAACTCATAAACATCCTCCTTGTTTAAAAATTAGTTATTCATTTAAAAATTCTTAACAGAAGCAAGTTTAATTAAAATTAATTTTTAGATCAGAGTTTTACTGATTTTTTAATATTATTAAAATGTAGTAGTAAAGGCAATAATAGCAGGGTATAAACCACACTTATGAGCATTAAACTGCCTATTAAACCGGAGAATTCAGCAATCATATCTATTTCAGAGAGGGTTAGCACATAAGCACCAGCGGCAACAGCCAGAGAATTAAAGACAATTGCCCGTCCAGTACCGGTAAGTGTGTTTTTGATAGCCTGGTTATAATCTTTACTTTTAGTTAATTCTTGTTTATAACGGCTTACAAAGTGAATGGTATAATCTATACCTGCTCCAATAGCAATGCTCGCGACCATCATAGTACCAATATTTAGAGATATATCCATCAGTCCCATTATGCCAAATGCCGTTAAAACAGTACAGGCAATGGGGACCATAGCAATCAAACCTGTCAACAGAGAGCCAAATTGTAATACTAATAAGATGAAGACTATTATAAACGCTGTTATCATACTTTTGATTTGACCCTGAAAAACACTGGTATTAACTGCATTGAGAATAACCGGGGTGCCGGTTAAGCGATAAGAAAAATGTATACCCCCCTGTTCGTCAGGCAAATATACATAGTCATCGGTAAGGTACCACAGGTATTCCGAATTTTTTTCATCTAACTTATTATCCACAATTTGCTCGACTGTAGTTACAGCATATCTAATTTTTTCACGTTCTCCTGCAATTAAGAGAGAACTATCAATAACTTGTTTCAGGTATTCTGCATCATCCAGGTCAAGCCCCAATCCCAGCGCCAGATATTCTACAAACTGCTTTCCCTGAGCATAATTTTCCAGATATTGCAGCAGCATTGGCTCCATAGAATCTGTAGTTAATCCAAAATCTTCCAGCTCTAGTGCCGCTATATACAAGACCTTTTTTAAGAATGTGTCGGTTGGGTAATAAAAATTTTCCAATGGCATTTGAGCAACCTGAGTTAATTCTGCCAGCAATTTTTGTTTTTGGGATTCATCAATATTTAAACCATTTGCCTGCCAGGAGAAAACAATATCTTCTGCTATAAAGGGTAAGTATTTTTTTTGTTCAGTTATGGGCAAAGATGAAAGTTCAACTTCTCTTACTGTATCAGGAATAGTTTCGATAAAATCTTTCACCTTCTGTATATCATGGTCAATGGCAAAGGAGGTCATTTCTCTGGCACGGGCCTGTATAATGGTAGATTGGCCATCATCAGCAATCATTGAATTTAAATATTCATTATCATCAGCAAAGAACCATAGATTATCAATCTTATCTGGATTAGAAGGAATGATTCTTTTATTTTCCATGGCATTGTTCAACTGCTCTATAAAAGTAGTGATAGAAGAGGGATAAGACAGTAAATCAAGATGCCTGGCATAGTTTTGAATCTTATCGATACTTCTTAAAATGTAGGGCTGTTTTACATTTTCTGCAGTCAGGTAAATATAAAGAAAATCAGCTCCTCCAAAATTATCTTTTAAATAGTTTAGAGATTTGGAAATAGGGTTATTTTCTCCTAATCTATTTTCAATAGAGGAATCTGGTTTAATCTGTAAGGCAAAAAATCCTGAAATGATGAGAACAACAATAATAGTTCCAAAAACCAATTTTTTCTTACTGAAAATTGATTGGGCTACACTTTTCAGTGTCCGTGTCACCAGATCATGGGCCTGATAAGAGAAATTCTGGGGTACTTTTTTAGGTATGAAAATACTGAAAATAGCCCCTAACAAAAATATAGACATAAGAAAGGCAGCAAAAATACCAATAGTGGCCAGAACTCCAAATTCGGTCATAGGCTTTATTACCACAGTAGCTAAAGAGAAAAAACCAGCCATGGTAGTCAGGGCACTCATCAGGATGGGAGTGAAAACAGCAGCAATAGTTTTTTTAGTTGCCTCTAAAGGAGCAGATAATTGTCTTTCTTCATAATAACGGCTGATAAAGTGAATACCATAGGCGGTAGAAAGGGCTATCATTAAAACAGGGATGGCTGAAATGACAATGGTAACTGGTTTTCCTATGGCGGCTACTGCACTTAACAGCCAAAAAGAGGTGAGCAGGGCAAGGGAAATTGGTAATAGAGTTCCCTGTATACTCCGGAAACAATAAAACAGTAGGGCTAATACCACTATGGTGGCAATAAAAGCTAAAGACATATTGTCGCGAGCCATATCAGTTATCTGTTCTTCCATTATGGGTAACCCAAAATATTCGATGTGCTTTACGTTTACTTTGTATTTATTTACTATTTGTTCTAATTCTTTCTTTAATAGAGATGCATCTATATTGTCCAGGGATTCTACCATTAGCAGAGTAATTTTACCATTTTCAGAAAGATAGGTACCTTTCAACATATCATCTTCCAGAGCCGTTATTTGCAGCTCCTGTACTTCTTGCTCGGTTTGAGGAAAAACATCAACAAAATCTTTTACTTCCAGACCGTAATCGGTAGCAATGATTTTAGGCATATTCAAGAATGAACCAACAGAGACAATATAATCAGATTTTTCTAACTGTTCAGATATTAATTTAAAATTTTGCAGGTTTTCCAGGGTAAACAGTTCGGGATACTCCAGAGAAACCATGGTAACATTTTTCTCCAAATTGCCAAATTTGTCGGCAACTTCCTGATAAAAAACGATTTCAGGGTCATTTTCAGAAAGATATTTGGTAATATCATCCTCTACTTTCAAATTGTGAATCTGGGAAATACCAAAAATAGTAATAACCAGTACCAATACAATAATGAGTCTGGCATATCTGTTAATAAATTGTGCTAAAAAATTCATAAAAATGCATCTCCTGTAGTATTATTCTGACTATATTTTTATAATAAATATACTTCTTCTATTAATCTTAAATTTATTAACTATTTAAAGACTGTTATACAACAAAATCAATATTAGGCCATATCTTCTGGTTTAGCAATGCCGTGCATAAATATTTTGGTGAGCATATCGATAACTTTTTCGGTAGAGTAGGGCAGCTGTGATACTACTTCGGGAATAACCACCGATTTAATGGTATTAAGAATTATTAGCACAAGAAGATCAAGGTCAATATCAGGACGGACAATTCCTTCCCTCTTTCCTTCCCGTAATAATTTTCTTAACTCATTGTTGATCAGTTTTTCTTCCATTCGATTTATTATCTGCCAGGATGCAGGGCTGCTTTTTCGTATATCTTCAAAGGCCATAATATTAAATTGTGAAATCTGTGCCTGTACTAAAGACATAAATTGTTTTAGTCCACTCATTTCCCCATCTTTTTTATTTTTAATAAATCTGTTAATTTTAAATTGAAAATCCTGGAAAAAGTCGTAGATTACTGCTTCCAATAAAGATTGCTTGCTTTCAAAAAAATGATAAAGAGTTTTTTTACTCATATGCAGTTCAGTAGCTAATTCATCCATAGTGGCTCTGGAGTATCCCTGAGTAAAAAAATACTTCCGGGCTGCGTCAAGTATTCTTTTTTTAATAGGATTAATCTTAAGGTCTCTCATTTTAAATTTCATACATGTTAACTGTATTACTAAACCTTCTTGTTTTTAAAAAAGAAAACTTTTGAAATAGGTTAAAAATTATAGAGTCTGTCCAGTTTTTATAAGGTAAGTTGATTATTTATTCAAATTTTTTTTCTTTAGGTAGATTAATAAATAATAAGAAAACTGAAATAGTTTACATAGTTTCCTAAACAATAGCCTACTGTATAATTAAACCTATGTCAATAGTATTATTTTTTTATTTTATAATTTTGTAAAAATATTGAACATGCATGTAAACTAAATTTAAGGGTTTTAGCTAAAAGATAAATAATGACACTACAAAAAAAAGAAAAAATATGAAAAAGTATTCATTTAAGTAGTTATTTTTTTAATTTGCTTATTTAATTTTAGCAGTATTTAGGTTATAATATTATTACCTATAAATTCCTATACTGTTTTGCAGTAATTATAATAATAAAAAGAAAGGAACTGTAGGATATGAAAAGGATTGGCGTTATCCTTGCTGGGTGTGGTTCGCAGGATGGCAGCGAGATCCATGAAGCAACTTTGACTTTATATTTTTTGGATAAGTTTGGCGCTAAAATCCAATGTTTTGCACCAAAAATACCTCAATGGCATACAGTAGACCATTATAGTGGGAAAGTACAGGAAGGCGAACATAGACAAATATTGACAGAGGCGGCTCGAATAGCCAGAGGAGATATTAAAGACTTGTCTCAGGTAGATATTAGTTCAATGGATGGATTGATATTCCCTGGCGGTTTTGGAGTAGCAAAGAATCTTTGTGATTTTGCTTTTCAAAAGGAAAATTGTCAGGTTAATAAAGATGTAGAAAAAATTATTCTTTCCATGCACAAATCAGGAAAACCGCAGGGTTTTATCTGTATTGCTCCTGTTTTAGCAGCCCGAGTTTTGGGTAAGTTTCACCCTGAAATAACCATTGGCGATGACCCTGCTACTGTAAAAATATTAGAAACATGGGGAGCAAAACATATAATTTCCAGAGTGGATGAAATTGTATATGACCCCCAACACAAAATTGTTTCAACAGCTGCCTATATGATAGGCCCTACTATATCTAAGATTGCCTTAGGGATTGAAAAGTTGGTAAAGAAGGTTATGGAGGCTTAATAACCACCCACCCGAAAATTCATATTTCACTGTAAAAATATTTTTCTTAAAATAAATCTATTTTTTTATGATTTATCCAATAATTTTTAGATATGTTTAGGCTTATAATTAGATTAAGGATGAGTAAATTTTAATTCTATATTAAGAAAATGCTGAACTGTGTGTATAAAATCAAGAAACTTATATATGATATTCTAAAAAATAATTGTAGCAATATTGTATATTAATAATTACCAGTAATTGTCAGTAGATATTTATTTTAATTCTTATTATATTAAAAGCTATAAGGTATGTTAGGTGATTTTCAAGGGGATCCTTTCCCCTTGACGATAATACAATAATATAAAGGAAAGGTTGTAAGGAGAATTTTCGTGACCGTTAAAAAGAATGAAAAAAATCGCTATTATTCTTATGGAGATGATGCACATTCTATTAAAGAATTAATTGAAGACAAGAGAAAAGAAATAAAAGAGATCGAATCACGCATGAAAAAATTAACTAAAATTGATACAATGGAAAATGAAGAAGAGATTGAAAGAGACAGATTGAAAAGAAAAGTTAAACATCTGGAAAAAGAGATTAGAAATCTACAGCGCAATTTATAATTATCAGAAAATAATAAAACTTTAAATATAAAAAATATAGCAGGAGTAAGATATTGGAAAAAAATGACTATTCAGATAATAAATATCTATTAACAGTGATGGTTGCCAAAAGGGCTAAGCAACTAAACCAGGGGTTTAAGGCACTGGTAAAGACTAATGATAAGAATTCCCGATTGGTTGCATTAAAGGAAATACTGGAAGGTAAAGTTTATATTAAAGAAGAGGATAAAGATATAGAACTGGCAAAGTTGGAATGTTAAAAATTTATACCCTGTTAAGGGTATAGCTACAAAAAAAGATTATGCTGATAAATAGTTAAGCTATTTTTTAGATGTTGAATCCATTCGATCTACCGCAGTAAGAAAGAGTGAGTTCAGCATTATTTTTTATTTGCACCCCCTTTGACTTAAGCCAAAAATAATTTACAAAATTGGTTTTGGCTGATAAAAAGCTATTGATTTCTAATTTGAATCAATCAACAAATATCATTTATATTAAAGGGAGTGAATGAGAGATAATGAAGAAACTTTTTTGTCTCACCATAGTACCAATTTTTTTCATCATTATCGTTAATTTGGTCGGGGCCGCCAGAGAAATTACATTAGGAGGAGAATTTAATACCTCTCTGAATGCAATTTATACAGAGCAAACAGGTTTTACCCTGATGCCTGAAGCAAGTCTTGATTTAGAGCTAATTTTACCATCCTGGAAAAATAATGAATTCAGATGCGCAGGCTATCTCTTGACTAGCATACCTGAGAGCAAAATAGAATTTTTTTGGAAAAAATTATATTGGAAACATAAATTTGAAAAATTACATCTAACTGTTGGCCGGCAGCCTGTTTTCTGGTCCTTTGGTTCTTTATTAAATCCAGTTGATTATACATTAGGTGCAGCAGCCTTGGAACAGGAGTATAGTTTTAAATATCAAGATGCTTTAGAAATTTATTATCCTCTCAACTGGAATACCAGCTTTACTATGGTAGTATCACACCCTGGACAAAGTACTCACTGGAAAGCAGGATTGAGGGGAAGAACATTAATTAAAGGCTTTGATATTACTGCCAATTATATTCAGGAACAGATAGGTAAAGAGGAAAGAGATGACTATCGATGGGGCATTACTGCCAAAGGGGATTTAGGTTCTGTGGGGGTATACGGTGCCCTTGGTTATTACTCCAGGGAAAAAGCCTACTCTCTCTTAGCAGGATTAGATTACAGTTATTCCTTTCCAGCTGGTAATCAGCTCTTTCTTCAGGCTGAATGCCTGTACATACCATCCGGGATATTACCTGGAATCATCGGTTCCCTGATGTTTGTCTCTGCAGAAGAACAACAAAATAATATAACCCTTCTGGTTGGCAATACAACCTATAAGATTAATGAGTTTTCCAATATTGGTCTGAGCACTTTATATAATTACAGCAATGGTTCAGTAGTAATGCTACCTTTCTATAATGATCAGCTGAGTACCAATTGTACTATTCAAATTCAGGGGGGCATAGAGACTAAATCTACCTTTAAATCCGGGGTATCTAATACAAATGCAGTTTTGAATCACCCTGTCAACCTCTTTTTAAAAATTGGCCTTAACCACACCTTTTAATATATCAGGTTTTCTCTAATTATACTATTGATAAATAAGAGTCTATTCAATATAAAAGAATATAAGGAATTATCAAAGGAGGAATATTCGCTTTAATCCGGAAATACCATCCGTTTCAAAAATATTTTCAGGAGGTGTCAAATTAAATGTTATCTGCCGGGGAAGAATTTATTTTTAAAACAAAATATCATAATATGGGTCTTTCAGATCAGATGAAAAGAAAGCCGGCACCAGCCTTGCAATTGCCCTATCCTGATACTATGGAAATTATACCTTTACCGGTATGGGATAAAGTAACCCTTTGGGAAAAGAATATAGTGTCACTTATTAATTTACGACAAAGTATTCGCGATTATCAGAAAGAAGGTATAAGCTGCCAGGAATTATCTTATTTGCTCTGGTGTACTCAAGGTGTGCAGGAGATAATATCTAATGTTGCTACCCGTAGAACCGTACCATCTGCCGGAGCCCGCCATGCCCTGGAAACCTTTCTTTTAGTAAACAAAGTAGAAGGGTTGGCACCAGGGCTCTATCGCTATTTAAGCATCGAACACCAGCTGGGTCTAATAAAAAAGGATAATTCTATAGTTGATAAAATTGTGACAGCCAGTTTAGGTCAGGATTTTATCAAGAGTTCTGCAGTCACCTTTATCTGGGTTGCAGTGATTTACCGGATGAAATGGAGATATGGAGAGCGAGGCTATCGTTACATCCTTTTAGATGCCGGTCATGTTGCTCAGAATCTCTATCTGGCAGCTGAGGCAATTAATTGTGGTGTTTGCGTTATAGGGGCTTTTGATGATGATGAGCTGAACTATGTTTTAGAACTTGACGGTAAAGAACTGTTCGTTATTTATATGGCTGCCGTTGGTAAAAAGATATGATAAATAAAAAAGGAGTTAAACTTATGAGAAGGAAAGATAGAGAAATAATCGATGTTGAAGAAATAGAAGATATTATGAAGCAAGCTCTTATTTGTAATGTAGCTATGTGTCGGGATAGTCAACCCTACCTGGTAACCATGAATTTTGGATTTGATGAAAAATATATTTACCTGCATTCAGCAGCAGAGGGGCTAAAAATTGATATCTTAAAAGAAAATCCCCTGGTCTGTATTTCTTTTGTTCAGGATGCACAATTTGTTCCATCCTTAATACCATGTGAGAGTACTATGAAATACAAGAGCGTCGTAGCATTTGGCAGGGCTGAATTTATTACAGAAAGGGATGAGAAACAAAAAGCGCTGGCTTATATTATTAAACATTACTATCGGCAAGTCGATGAAAAAAGACTGATCTTCTCTGAGTATGACCAGGAAAAATATATGGTATTAAAAGTTAAAATTGAAAGAATAAGCGGGAAAAAATGTTAAAAAAGAGGAAAATACTCTAAGAAACTATAATAATCGAAAAGGAGAAACCATCTTTTGACTGGGAACCAGTAAATCTCCAGGGAAGTCTAATTGAGTTAATTTACTCTTAATAGCCGGTACAAAAAATTTCTCAGAATGAAAATGCTCCACATCGAGTATATTTAATCCCATTTCTTTGGCTTGTAATGCTAAATGGTAATTAATATCTCCGGTAATGAAAAGATCTGCCTTTTGTTCA
>JAKPKS010000041.1 GCA_029553585.1 Candidatus Atribacteria bacterium
TTGTTATCTGGTGGGCCCACCCGGTTTCGAACCAGGGACCGGCCGGTTATGAGCCGGCTGCTCTACCAGCTGAGCTATGGGCCCTTTAAAATTTCTCCTTTAAAAGTATAGCAGATAACAATCTAAAGTCAAGAAATATCAGTTTCTTTAATAAGAAAACTATTGCTTAACAGAATTGCCCTGAAAGCGGAGATAATTGCTCCTAAGCTGTCCGCAGGCTGCCTGAATATCCTGTCCCTTAGAATGTCTTGTAGTTACCGGAATATGGTTGTTTTGTAAAACCTGTTGAAAAGCTAAGACTGCATCTTCTTCTGAGGGCAAGAGCTTAGTATAGAAAGATACGGGGTTATAGATGATCAGATTTACTTTTGACTTAAAACCTGAGATTAAACGGCTTAACTTTCTGGCCTGTTCCCGGGAATCATTTATTCCCTTTAGCATCAGATATTCAAAAGTTACCTGTCGATTCTTCTTCTCTGTATATTTTTTACAGGCAGCAATTAATTTTTTTAAGGGATATTTTTTATTTACAGGCATCAAATAATCTCTAATCCAATCTTCAGCACTGTGCAGAGATACCGATAGTTCAATCTGTAATGGATTCAGGGCTAATCGGTTAATTCCTGGAATTATCCCACAGGTAGAGATGGTTATCTTTCTGGCACCAATATTGATTCCTTTTGGGTCATTGATAATATTTATGGATTTAATCAGTTGCTCAAAATTGTTAAAGGGTTCACCCATCCCCATATAGACAATATTATTAATCTGCTCACCACTAGTCCTCTGTACAGAAATCAATTGTTCCACAATCTCTTCTGCCTTCAGATTCCTCTGAAAGCCCTTCTTGCCGCTAACACAGAAGAGACAGTGCCATAAACAACCTACTTGGGATGAGAGGCAAACGGTATTCCTCCTTTTTCCTCGAATCAAAACAGATTCTATCAAATATTTGTCACTCAACTGAAATAAATATTTTGTAGTACCATCTTTGGATCTGTTCTGTTTAATGCAACCAAGGGAGGCAAAATTAAAAGTAGATTCCAAATAATGGATTAAATCGAGGGGTAGGTTGCTCATCTGTCTGAATGTATTTACCTTTTTCAGATAGAGCCAATCATAGATCTGTTTTGCCCGATAGGAAGGAAATCCTTCTTTAATAATCACTTTATCTAATTCATTGTAAGATAGCCCTTTAATATCTCGTTTCATAATTATAATAAAACTTTCAATATCCTGTTCTTGCCATTTTAGACCTATAAACCGTGATAACTCATTAATAGACCGGTGCGGCATGGTGTCGAAAAATTAATCCCCCGTTTTCGCTGGTCTTTCCTCCATTTCCAAAGAACCTTTTATAGATTTTTTATCCCACCGCTTTAGTCTTTCCTACTTTCCAATTGTCCCGAATTTTCTCTCATCAGAAAGCCTTTGCCAAAATCAGCCTTGCCTTAATGGAGATGCTCCACATATTGCAATAAAATCCCGTCGCGGTCATAATTTTTAGATTAATTCCTTTCTGATAGTATAGCTAAAGGCTTATCTTTTCAAATTCAGAGGGCAATTATCCTTTCTTGGTCCAAATATAGCGGTGCCAATCCTGACCATATTGGCGCCTTCTTCAATGGCAATCTGATAAGAATCAGTCATACCCATAGAGAGGTACTTCATATTCACCTGTTGCAATTTTAATTTAGCCAGACGGTCAAATATTTCTTTTGTTCTATGGAAATATTGGCGAAACTGCTCTGGTTCAGCTAAAAGAGGACCCATAGTCATCAGCCCTTCTAAGCGAATACGGCTAAGCTGCGAGATATCCTCTATCAATTTTTCTAAAAATTCTTCAAACCTTTCATGTTCCTCTGGTTTAAGACCAGATTTTGACAATTCACTGCCAATATTTATCTCTAGCATCAGGGCTATAGTCCCTTTTCCTGAGTTTTCTACCCGTTTATCAATTGCCTCCGCTAACTCTAAAGAATCTGTAGTTTGTATAAAATCAAAGATGGGTAAAGCCTTATTGATTTTATTCTTCTGCAGAGGCCCTATCATATGCCAGTTGACCTTTTCAATTAAATCTTGTGAGAGAGACTGTCTCACCGTTTCTGCTTCCTGGACATAGTTCTCCCCAATATCGGTAGCGCCTGCTTCGATTACCTCTTTTACTTCATCTGTAGTCCTCCCTTTAGCGGCAACCACTATCCGAACCTGAGATGGTATTTCTGCTTTTATTCTTTGATAATTTTCAGCAATAGACATAATGTACACCTTCTTTGATGTGCTTACTTTTGTAATTCTTTTAAAACAATAATTTATTCATTATTTCTGAACATTATGAAATAAAGCGGGTAATATTTGAAAAGCTTTCCTTTATAATACTAATTTAAGTAAAAAAAGCAAATGGAAAATAGATACTAAAAACATTAAAAAGATTTGTTCGTATTTCTCTACTACAGCTTGCTGTATACTGCCCAAAATAAAGAAGGGTCCGGAATAAATAGAAAAAGAATATGGTTCACTTTTATTACTATCTCAACTTTGCTAAAGGTTAAATACATTATTGGTAATATGTTCCAGTCTTTTTTGTGCCTTCTCGTTAATGAACTTTTTCTTTGTTAGCGGCTTTATAGGTTGAGATAAACTAATTTCATTTTTTGTTTTTTTAATAGATAATTTGATATCTGCCTTTG
>JAKPKS010000042.1 GCA_029553585.1 Candidatus Atribacteria bacterium
AGAAATTGATTAGAATAGACTACCATGGTTCAAAAGAAGTACCTACTGGTACCTGCAATTTTATCCTTAAGAGTGCCGGCTTAAAATAAAGGAGAGATCAAAAAATGATAAATTTAAAATATTCGCTGATAATAGAGGCAACAAGAGATCCCAATTTTTTTACTTTTTATTCTCCAGATATAGAAGGTTTTACCGGAATAGGACATTCTATAGAAGATTGTATCTATAAGGCAAAATGGGGAATAGAAGAACATCTAAGTCTATTAAAAGAAAGAAAATTTCCTATTCCTGAAGAAAATAAAAATCCTGAAATTGTTATCAGAAATGAAAGAAAACAAAATGCAGTAGTCTGACACTCTTTTCCTATCACTCTTTTATCAGTTATCCATTTACCATATTCCAATTCATACTGCTATCCCTCTAATACAAAAAATTTGCAATTAAATAATTCGATAGTATAATATTTCATGAAGATGCTATAAATAACATTTTGGAGAAACATAATGAAGTTTCTGGAATTAAAGAATGAGCTGAAAGATTTCTCTATATTCTCTTTAAATGATATTAGGAACATTGACCCTGCTTTTCATCGGCGAAGGCTAAACGAATGGCAGGGTAAGGGTTATATCAAAAAGATTATTCGGGGTTTCTATATATTTTCTGACATTGCGGTCGATGAGGAGATATTATATAAGATTTCCAATCAGATCTATTATCCATCCTACATTTCTCTGGAAAGTGCCTTATCTTATTATAATCTAATACCGGAAACCATCTATGGTATTACTGCCATCTCTACCAGAAAAACCTATCATTTTAGTACTTATCTGGGAGAGTTCTACTATCGAAGTATAAAGCCATCACTTTTCTTTGGCTATAACCTGATAAAAATCAAAAATATCTATATAAAGATGGCCAGCATAGAGAAGACCTTACTTGACTATTTCTATCTGCATCCAGATTTACAAACAACGGCAGACTTTGATAGCCTAAGAGTCAATCAGGAAGAATTAATAGAGCAATCCAATGAAAACACTTTTTATGAATATCTGGATAAGTTTAAACAAAAAAGTCTTACCAATAGGGTAAATAAATTTTGGAGGCATCTAAAAAATGCTTAATCTTTCACAAATTGAATCATTTTATCCTGAAAATCTTAGAGTTAACCAAAGAAGTCTACTGAGAGAATACTTACAGTATGTATTGTTAGAAATAATTTATCGTTCGGACTATGGGCGTAGTTTGGTTTTTATGGGTGGTACTGCTATTCATATTGTCCATGGTAATCAACGATTTTCTGAAGACCTGGATTTTGATAATCGTGGATTAAGTAAAGAAAATTTTTTTGCTTTAGTAGAGGAGATATCCCACAAGTTAGAGCTGTTAGGCTATCAAGTTGAACTGAGCAATAAACTGAATAATACATATAGATGTTTGATTAAATTCCCGGGGATTTTTCATCAATTTAGTCTTTCAGGACATATCAGAGAAAAACTAATTATTCAAATAGATACCGAACCGCAAAACTTTGATTACCAGGCTGACCAGGTTCTAATAAGCAATTTTGATATTCTTTTAAAAATTAATACAGTTCCTGTAGATATATTATTAGCTCAAAAATTATTGGCTATTCTAAAGAGGGCACGACCGATGGGTAGAGATTTTTTTGATGCCATCTTTCTTTTTTCTAAAACTAATCCAAATTATAATTATTTAAAAGAAAAAATGGGTTTACGAGATTATAATGATTATCCAAAAATAGTAAAAGACTTGCTATTTAAAAAATGTAGCGAGATAGACTTTAATAAGCTGATAACAGAGATAAAGCCATTTTTATTCCAACCGGATGATGCTCAAAGAATTCTGTTATTTCCCAATTTTATTGCACAAAAAATTCATTAAACCCCATCACTATCTCTTTATCAACTTTTACACTTGTTATAGCAATTGCTTTTTTCTTCTTAAACTTTCACAAGCATAACTGAATGAGACTGCCACGCTCACTTCATTCGCTCGCAGTGACCAGAAAAAGTTTTATTTTTCTTTTTCTTCATCGTTATACAATATACGGGTTTTAACGTAAAACGCTATTGTCATTGCGAGATTTGCTGTAAGCAAATCGTGGCAATCTCATCCACTGATTCCCACATCTTTTTTCTTCTTTCTTTTCTAATTCCCATCAAGCATAACTGAATGAGACTGCCATGCTCATTACATTCGCTCGCAGTGACCAGAAAAAGTTTTATTTTTCTTTTTCTTCACGTTATACAACAGGATGTGTCAAAATTGTTTCTATGTATAATTTATCTCCACCTATAGTATTAATTTAGCCAAAATATGGGATTAGATGATAACTATATGGTATAAAATACACTTTGTCCTCCACTTTGCTGTATTTTTGACTTAAAAAGGTGAGTTTTCACACGGTCTGACAATATACGTTATACTTTATACGGTATTTCATAACGTACAACGTAAAACGCACAACAAAAAAATATTTTGTCTAAAATTCACAAAATAGGGAATAATAATATATAAGAGCCTTTGAACTAAACAAGCTTCTCTTACTATTCTTGCCCACCAGCACAGCAGGAAGCGTATTATTCTGAATCACCCAATCAATCAAATAAGATTTATAGAACAAACCAAACTGGTTAAAGGAGTAACCCAAATGCATTGGTACTGGGAAGTACTGAACAAATATGCAGAATTTAGCGGCCGGGCAAGAAGAAAAGAATACTGGATGTTTTATTTAATCAACTCGATTATCTCGTTTCTGTTGGGTTTAGTTGGCGGCTTTATTAGCCCATTTAAGATGCTGACGAATATATATATAATTGCCACCGTAATCCCTTCTTTGGCAGTCAGTGTCAGAAGACTTCATGATACCGGTCGAAGTACCTGGTGGGTACTTACCGCATGGCTTCCGGCAGGAATGTGGTTTATCTTAGCCATATATATGGTTATTTTAGGTCAATCCATCAGTTCATTTATGGGATTAACCTGGATATTCATAATAATTGCATTGATTATATCACTAGTTGCCCCCATTATCTTTTTTAAATTTATGATTGAAGACAGCACCCCCGGTGAAAACCAATACGGGCCAAACCCCAAGGAAGAGCCAACAGAAATCACCCCGCAGATACCAGAAGAAATGAAAGAGTGCCCCAGTTGTGAAAAGCTGGTAAAAAGAGAAGAGCGGCTTTGTTTATCCTGCGGCTATGAATTTTTCCCGAAACCAAAAACAATTGAAGAAGAGATCCGCGAATTAGACCAGAAAGAAAAAGAAAAAAATCTTCATAATTTTGGCGATGATGAAATAACCTAAACTTATTTATTTGCTCTTTTACAATCGAACAGGTATCCCTGCCTTCATCTCCTAATATTTTCTGCTTCTGCCATTGTACAACATCATCCTGCTCGGTCATTGCGAACCTGCCCACTTCTTTTCTTCTATTTTTATACTTTAATTAATGGAATAAGGTTACAGTGGATTCTATATACTGAGGTTAAGCTTTAAATTTTTTTGACGCAAGACGCACGACGTAAAACGCTATTGTCATTGCGAGATTTGCTGTAAGCAAATCGTGGTGATCTCATCCACTGATTCCCACATCTTTCTTCTTTCTTTTCTAATTACCATCAAGCATAACTGAGTTAGACTGCCACGCTCATTGCATTCGCTCGGAGTGCCCAGAAAAAGTTTTATTTTTCTTTTTCTTCACGTTATACAATATACGATATACTTTATACGGTATTTTATAACGCAAGACGCAAAACGATGTGGCATTTAAGCTCATAATTTGGTATAATAATAGAAATTAAAAATAAATAAAAATAATATAAAAGCAACACTTACCCGACATAAAAACCTGCCAGATATAGTATAGACCAAATGCATTAGAATTTACCCTCTTGTTTCACCTGAAGTGCCGAAGTACCAAACTCAACTGGTTAACCTGAAAATAAAAATGATTATTAGTATCACTATTTAATTGGTATATAGAGAAATCAAATAAAAAATCAAATTATAAATAGCCAAAAATTCTTTTAGTATATTTTGTAATTTAAAAGAATGAAAATATAAACATTATATTATATAGATAGTGATGATAAGAGGAATAATGTATTGCAGAGGGGCATATTTGATTCATTTAAAAAAATTTTTTTTCAGAAACACAATAAATTAAAATCTCACAGCCATTATACAGAAAACTTGAAGAATTCAGGTACTATCATTAATGATTTGTGTGATATTCAAGAAAGTGATTCACTTTTACAGCAGGGTCTTAAAAATAGTCAAAATAGGATTGGCAATATAATTACAAGAATAGAAACACATCACAAATCAAAAAAAAGATTTATTGATGTCTATGACATAGGATTTTCTGAACAGGAAATTAAATTAATAGATAGCAATTCAAAACTGTTTTTTAAATGTGCACCTAAGCGAGTTGTTTTGGTAAAGTGGATAATTGAAGAAATAGATAAAATTTTTGAGAGGCATAATAATTCCACAATTAATTTAGATAATCTCCATAGTTTTTTACGTATATATTTTAGAACAAATTCTTTTAATAAAAACAATCTTAAGAAATTATTTAGTGTGGACAGTACTTTAGGATACTATGATTTTATCAAAGCAAAAGATGATATTTTAAAACATTATTGTAAATGTATTGATGTCAAAAATAGTGATAATATAAATAAGCCAGGTCTTTTTAACCAATATTCAAAAAGGACAAGTGAATATCATTTATACGAAACAAATGAAAAAATCTTGAAAAATAACCTAACCGAAAGGTTAATTGGAAAATTAGAAAGTTATTATGCTTTAGATCATAAATACATAATCTTGAATGATCGCTTTTCATATGAAGAAATTAAAATAGTCGATAAATATCCTAAACTGTTTTTTAAATGTACACCTAAGCGAGTTGTTTTGGTAAAATGGATAGTAGTAGAAATTGAAAAACAATTTAAGAAACAAAATACGCCATCCATTTCTTTAAAAAAACTTTATTATATGTTACGTCTGCATTTTAGAACATCTGCTTTTAACATAAGTAATTTAAAAAAACTTTTTAATATAGATAATACTTTGTGGCAAAATACTTTCATTATAGATAGAGATAATCTTTTACAAGAATACAATAAATTTTTTAAAGATAATGAAAATGGAAACAATAATGATAAATCAAAAACCTTTTCTACAAAAGAGATAAAAAAAATAATTTTTAAACTATTCCCCAATCTATCTACTGCTAATTCCGGCGATGCCATTCAGCTGAATGAAACATATTCCTTTGCTCCAGAGGAATTAAAAATAGAAGAAATATTGATTAGGGTAAAGAAAGAATTAGGGGATGAACTATGCCTACATTTCTTAAATAATCCAGGAGAGGCATATGCTCAGCTCCAAATATTATCTCATCTGGCAAATATCATTTCAAATTATAATACTATAAAAAAAGCCATAGAAAGTATTGACCAATCTTTATTATTGCTGAAAGTTAAACCATTATTGTTTGCTTATACTACAGAACCTGCAACTACAAATGAAATAATAAATATATTCGAAAGGGAAAATATTTATTTAGTTAGAGACTTATCGAAAATTCTATCAGGTTCAATAAATAAATACGTTTCACTAAGATTAATAGATTTTCTGAACTATTTATCTGATGAAATATTATTAGCAATAAAAAAAGAATTCATGAAGGTATTTAGAACAGAAAGGGATAAATCAATTTTAAAAATGAGAGCGACCGGAAAAACTCTTGAAGAAGCTGGGCAAGCCCATTCTCTTACTCGCGAACGAATCCGTCAAATAGAAAGTAAAATTATTAAACGGTTCATCTACTATATTAACAGAAGTAGAATTCATTATATTCTGCAAGCATATTCTGAAAACAACACAATATTAGAAATGAAATTAATTAATAACCAACTTGGTGAGTTTTCAGACATTTTTGTTTATTGTTTAAAAAAATATAATAGTAGTGAAATAGAATGGAATGATACTTTAAATGGTTTCATTATTGGTGAGAATAAACGGCATAGACATAAACAAATTTTAGAATATATAAAATCATTACCAGACATTTTTGATTCTTCAAAGATAGATTTATATATAAATGATATCAATAATACACTGGAAACCAATGTAGAGTATAGTGTACTTAAACAATTAATATTAAGTCGCTATAAGCTTTATGGTAATGTCTATTCTAAAAGAGCAATCAAAAAAACCGATATCTATTCAATGGTTTTAGATCGATATTATCCTAAGGGAATTAAAGTATATGATAATTTTGAAATGATGCGGTTTAGGAATTATGTTAAAGAATTATTTGGAGACATTGATTTACCGAGTAATAATAGGGCAATATATGGCAGAATAACCGACATAACTATTTTGTGTGGCAGAGGTAAGTACATATTACCTGAAAAAGCTAAATATGATAAGAATGTAATTCGAGCAATCTATAAATTTATATTAGATAGCAATAGAAATATTTTTATGTTTACTGAGCTTTTTGAGAGATTTAAGGGTGAATTAATTTACAGAGCAATAATAGATGAAGTGCTGGATGTTCCAAAAAGTGCCGCTACTAGAGATACTGAAGCGATAAAAAGAATTTGTACCGGATTTTTAAAGTTAATTTTTCCAAATGTGAGAAAAATAAGCAAAATAAACATTAGAGAATTTGAATCTTATTGTTTAAATCCTGCTCTAAAAATGAGGAGTATTATTAAGAGTCAGTTAGGAATTATCGATTCAGAGTTTGAGGGTAAGTCTATTCCTGATATAAAAATAAAAGAGAAGTTTAAGGTAAATGAAAATAAGTAGGGAATGTACTTGAATTCTTAGTTTCTTCACTAGTCTATCCTTACATCTAGACTGGATTGTACCCGGGTCGGACAGGGGGTCGGGTCTTGAATTATCATAGGGGCTATTTTAATAGTTTTCGGCATATTAAAAATAAGATTAAAGAAAGACAAAAGCTAATTTGAGCTTCCGATAAGTCCAATTACAGGGAGTAGTAAAGAAATAAAAAAAGGTAAAGATATTCAGAATTTAAAGGATAAAAGATTAACCATTAAAGAAATAATATATCGCTTTAGAATCTAACATTCTTATATATAAAGGGTTTTTATAAAATGGAAGCAAAAAATAAAAGCTATAAAATTTTTTTATTTTCAGAACATTATATATTTATGGTAACTAATACTTTAGAAAAAATGATAGAAGCAGGTAATCCATATATTATATCTTCTGATAATGAAATTACTGAAACTGAATTTATTGATAAAACAAAATATTCTGACTATAGTATAATAATCGCTCTTTTGTTTCTTTTTTATCATTGGCTAGAACTGATATTGAAGGGTTTTCTTCTTGTAAAACTAAATATAAAAAATCTTACCCATCATAATATTGAAAAATTATTAAAAGATTTTAAAAAAAATTATCCAAATGAAACTACTATCATTAGTTTTTTTCAAAAATATATCGAAATAAACAACATGCCATCATTTTTAAAAAATTTTTTTAATAAAAACAATTTAACTACAAGAAATTTTTATGATTTCTTTAAATATCCTCTAACCAAACATTTTAATATAGAATATGATTACGCATCTATTACTCGTACAGAGGATAAAGGTATAGATTTCTTTAAAAGTTTATTAACAGATATTGATCAACATAAGAAATATATTGTTAAATTGGGTAGAGAAATTACATCACAATAAAGTAATTAGTTCTTGTATTGAATGATCAGTATAGAAGGATAAGCTTTGGCAAGGTGACAGGCTGTTTCCTTTGCAGGATTGAGGGGAGTTTTATTATAAGCAATATTATGCAAAAAAGGGCAGGATAGCCCGTTAGGAGGTTATGCCATGAATTTCCTCACAAAAAATTCCAGATTGCATAATGGTAAATTCTGGAGAGTGGTCGTTGGCAATCTGGCCTATCTTTTTATATTTCTTATCCTTATTGTAGCTTTTACTAGCCTTCCTGGTGAAACAAACAGCAATGATGCTAACATACTTTCGCACCCTGAGGATGAGGAATTACAAAACAATTCAAATAATAAGGATGAAGTTATTTCTGAGAATCCGGTGGACGAGAATGAGCTTCCGGCTTTTGAAGACCAAAGCCTTAGCGGTAAAGCGGAAACTAATCTCAATGATACAGAAAAATATTCTGCCGCCACTGATGCCCCGGTTGGGAAACTTAAACTACATTTTATTGATGTAGGTCAGGGTGATTCAATACTTATTCAGACTCCAGAGCAAAATATTCTTGTTGATGCAGGTGAGCTGAATGCAGGGGCAGACGTAGTTAGATATATAAAAGAACAGGGAATTGAAAGTTCAGACATAGTCATTAGCACCCACCCGCATTCAGACCATATCGGGGGTTTAATTACAGTACTAAACTCTATTTCAGTTAAAGAAGTTATTGATTCTGCAGTAGCTCACACTACCAAGATCTATGAGGATTACCTCAATATTATTGATCAAAAAAATATTAAGTTTACCGAGGGGCGAATAGGCATAGCCCGGGATCTTGGCGGTGGGGCTGAAATGCAAATTCTTCATCCATCATCTCCTTCAAGTGATGACATAGATAATGCTTCCATTGTAACCCGAATTACCTTTGGGGAGATTAGTTTTTTACTAAGCGGCGATGCAGGAAGTGTCGCAGAAAGTCAAATCTTAGATAGAGGAAATGACCTGACCAGCACGGTCTTAAAGGTAAGCCATCATGGAAGCCAGACAATCACAACCCAAAAATTCCTGGAGGCGGTTAAGCCAAAAACAGCTGTGATTATGTGTGGTAAAGACAATGCCTATGGACATCCCCACGTGGAGACACTTGCCAAATTAACTGCTGCCGGAGTGGATATATACCGCACAGATGAACAAGGAACCATTGTAATCACCACTGATGGGAAAAATCATACAGCAAATAAACAACCTTTTTCTTTTCAGCAACAGTCTCAACCCTTGCCTATAATAAATGAGGTTGAGCCCAAACCAGTAGCAACTCCTGTTCCTAAGCCCTCACCCGAATCCAGTCAAACGCCAGTTTCCATAAAGGTAATTTCAATAACAAAAACGGTGAAACCTGGGGAAAAAGCAACGGTCACTATTCAGGGCAAAGCGAACACACTTTACTCAATTACCGTTACCTATTCTTCCGGACTATCTAAAGCAATGGGGTTGGAGGCGAAAATATCTGATCCTGATGGAAAAGTAACATGGACCTGGCAGGTAGGTACCCGGACAAAAGAGGGGACTTATCCCATTTCCATAAATGGTGACGGGGAAAATCTAAAGTTAGAATTTACAGTTAAAAAGTAGGAGGTATTTTATGAAAGGTGTAATAGATCGTTTCGAAGGGCAGTATGCAATTGTTTTGATAGGCAAAGACGAAATTAGAGTCGAAATACCAAAGGTGCTACTTCCTGGGGGAGCAAAAGAAGGAAGCTGGCTTCGGGTTGGATTTGAATTGGACCTGGAAGAGGAGAAAGGGCAAAGGGAAACAATTAAAGAAATACATAATAAATTAAAAAACAAATAAGGCGAGCGTGCAATTATTATGTTTTGCGACTTGTCCTCAAATATGTTTGTAGAGGGAAAACGACAGGAGGTCGGGTCTTGAATTATCAGTTTTTTAGAATGATAAGTTGAGGAATTGATAGTGTCACAAGGGGAAACTTCTCCCTGGTAAAATAACATAATAGAAGAGAAAAACAATATAGAACAATCGTAAACGCCATTTATTTTTGTAGATAATATTAATGAATGAAGCAGAGAAGGTGTAAGAAAGAAATGATTAAACAGAATACATTGGAACTGATAAGGCAGACACCATTGGTAAAATTAGACCGGATATCCAAAGAAGGTGTGAATCTGTATGGGAAAGTTGAGTTTATGCAACCGGGTGGCAGTGTAAAAGACAGGGCAGCATACCAGATAATCCTGGATGCCTATGAGATGAAAAAACTGGTCAAAGGCCAGCTGGTTGTGGAGATGACCAGTGGCAATATGGGAGCCGGCCTGGCAGTGGTTTGTAAGCAGTTTGGCAATCCTTTCCTTGCTGTTATGTCCAAAGGAAATAGTCCGGAAAGAATAAAAATTATAAAAGCACTGGGAGCCGATGTATTCTTGACCGACCAGGTGGATGGGAGTGAGGGGATGGTTACAGGAAATGATATTGCCTATGCCTCTCAAGTAGCAAAAGAAATTGCGCAAAAAGAGAAAGGCTTCTATGTTGATCAATTCAACAATACCTCAGGTGTAATGGCACATTTTAATACTACTGGCCCTGAAATATGGCAGGATCTACCGGAAATTGATGCCTATGTGGCATCTGTGGGAACCGGGGGAACCTTTATTGGAACTGCCAAATTTTTAAAATCAAAAAATAAGATGATAAAATGCATTGCAGCAGAACCCGAAAGTGCAGCAATATTAAAAACGGGAAGAGTGGAAAATCCGCAACATATCATCCAGGGAACAGGATACAGCCTTATACCGCCGCATTGGGACAGCGCTTTAGCAGATGATATTATCACAGTTACTGATACTGAGGTACAGGAGATGACCAGAAGATTAAGCCATGAGCAGGGAATGTATGTTGGTTATTCCTCAGGAGCTAATGTAATAGCCGCCTTAAAGTATGCCAAAATAAATCAAGAGATCAGGAATATAGTGACGATTTTATGTGATACCGGATACAAATATTCGAGTTTATAGTGCTATAAGATTTGATAATTGAATAGCAAGATAGTCTTGGCAACAGCCGGTAACAGTGTCATGTACTTAATTATCAGTTTTTAAATCTTATTAAGTATAGATTCTGTATTTTAAAAGATTGCGGGCTATAGTGGATGTGACTGCCGATCTCGTGGTACGTTGTGCGTTATACGTTAAAGATAAAGAGGTAGGCAACAATTGAGGGGGAAATAGTATATTGTATAACGATGAAGAAAAATAAATTTTAACTTCAGGACATAGGTTACACAATATACTCTTTCATTAAGGATAGTTAAAAGATTTATTCAGAGAGATAAAGAAGAGGAAAGATCGTATATTAACGAATGCCGTATTCAGCAAAAAGATGCTTTTCTCAATAAAATCCGCAAGCTAAATCTGCGGTCAGGGTATCACATCAATTTGAGGTGATGGCTTGAACCGGTCTTCCAACCCAGATTCTTTTCAGAAAACTGCTCTGTTCGCTTAACAGGATAAGCAGCTTACCTATGATAGGTCCTTCGGTATCAATCATGGTTGCTGCAGTGATCGGCCCTTTTCCGGTTTTTTTTAATTTCATCATTGTTACAGGCAATCATCATAAAAGACAGCAGTATCGTGAGGAATAACATGATATTTTTTTATTATAATTATAACCTCCTACCTAACTACTTAATAATGTAATAAGTATAGCAAATTGTAAAATAGGAGAATGTCCAGCATTCGTAAATTGCATTATTCTGACATAATCAAGTATAATCAAAATACTTTTTTCTTGATCCTGGTGCTGATTGACTTATTGGAAACGAGTGCATATAATAATGAAAATTGATTTTAAACGAAATATTCTACTTTCAGGGAATAAGAGATATGTTAAAAATATCTGTTATCCCATTTAATCCCACAAGTACTCCGCAAAAATGAAGCATAAATGCTAACAAATTGATTCAAGAATTGGAAACTGAAAATAAAATAAATTCGGTTTATCCCAACTGAGAGTCGATTGAAATTTAACTCAGAGATAAGACCAAGAGCAACACCTGTTTTACACTTTACCAATTTATAATCTCAATAAACTAACTATAGATTAACAATAAAACAGTAAAGGAGGTGAAAAAAATGGCAAATCCTGATGTAGATAAAGATCTGCAGGCACAATGCCTCTGCCCTGGATGTCCGTCATATCTTGATTGCGGAGACCAATTGGCATACTGCCTAACAGAAGAGACCAGCAAATGTATTAAAATAAAACATGGTTGCATCTGTGGCTCATGTCCGGTTTTTGAGCAAAAAGGATTTGACAGCCATTATTTTTGTATTACCAAAGGTGGAGAATAAGGGGAAATGCAGATGGTGATTTATAAATCGGAAAGAAAGGAGGGATTAAAAGTGCATTATGATGAAGAGGCGGATGTTCTGGTAGTGGGAAGTGGGGCAGCAGCCTTTTCCGCAGCAATAACTGCTGCTGAAAAAGGGTCAAATGTTATTATGCTGGAGAAGGGTTCGGTTATTGGTGGAACTACTCTTCGCTCAGGTGGCGGATTTTGGATACCAAACAACTGGTGGCAAAAAAAGACGGGTATTCAAGATAATAAAGAAGATGCTACTCGTTATATGGCACGTTATTCTTATCCCCAGTTTTATAATCCCGATGAGCCCATGCTCGGATTGATGAAAAATGATTTTGAGTTAATCGATACCTACTATGACCGAGCCCATGAAGCAGTTGAATTTTTAGAGTACTGCGGTGCTTTAAAAACAATTAATGAGATTAACTGGACCGGAAAAGCTCAGGTGGATTATATGGATCATCTTACAGAGAATAAGGGGATACGGGGCAGGATAATGTATTCTCAAAACAAGGAAGGGAAGCTGTCTTATGGAGGAGAATTAATCAGGCAATTAAAATCCTGGGCTGAACAGAATGACTTGCCAATTCTCCTGAATCATGAAGTCAAGAGTATTTTACGCAACGGGCAAGGTGAAGTGGTTGGGCTGGAGGTTTTGAAAGACGGGGAGGAGACTTTGCATTTTCATGCACGCAAGGCAGTAGTATTTAGCAGCGGCGGCTATACCCATAACCGCGATTTTATGCTTCATTTCCAGAGGGGACCGCATTTTGGCGGTTGTGCCGCACCGACCAATACGGGAGACTTTATCAGAATGGCCGGGGCAATTGGTGCAAAATTAGGCAATACAGCGGGTGCCTGGAGAGCTGAAATTATACTGGAGGAGGCCATAAAGTATCCCACCGGTGTGCATAATATCTTCTATGTTCCGGGTGACAGCGTATTGGAAGTCAATAAACGCGGATTGAGGATAATGGATGAAAAGCGTAACTATACCGACAGGGCTATGAACCATTTTGTTTGGGATTCTCAGTACGCAGAATGGACCAATATGCTGGTGTTTATGATATTCGATCAGCGTACCGCAACTCTATGGCAGGGCTTTGCGCCATATCCGGTTCAGGGAACGCAAGCTGATTATCTGATAAAAGGAGATAGCTATAATGAACTGGCTGAGAATATTTCAGCCAGATTAAAGACTCTCTCCTCACATACCGGGGGTTTTGCTCTGGCACCAGAATTTCTGCCAAATCTGAAGAAGACTATTGAACGGTTTAATAAGTTTGCAACCTCTGGCAAGGATGAAGATTTCGGGCGGGGTGATTTCAATTATGATAGAGAATGGACTACCTTCCCGCCAACAGTACCTGGTGAAAAATGGCCGCCGGAGGGTTCGCCAAACTATACAATGTATCCCTTGAGTGAGAAAGGTCCTTATTTTGCAGTGATTTTAGGTGCAGGGACGCTGGATACCAATGGAGGCCCGGTGATTAATAAGGATGCCCGGGTACTGGATACCTTTGATAAACCGATACCGCGTCTGTATGGCGCAGGGAACTGTATTGCCTCACCTACCGCTAATGCCTATTGGGGCGGAGGAAGCACAATTGGGCCTGCCCTGACCTATGGCCATATTGCCGGTGAAAATGCAGCTAAAGAAGAATTTCAAGAAATTTAGATTTAAATTAAATTAATTAAAACAGACAAGATAGAGGACAGTTTCATATTTTATAAATAAAATATTGAATTGTCCTCTATTGCAATATTTTTCCTGATTGTTCCATTTTTTTAAAGATTTATTTGTAAATACCAGATTGGATCAATGATTGTTTTTTAAGAGAAGCGAAAAGGAGGATATATGGATCGCTTACCGGATTCAGAACTGGTTTTAATACCTGGCGGAACGTTGATTACCGATACCCCCGAAGAGGGGCGAGCCTTAGCCATGCTGATTGCCAGACATACTATTCACAATATTCAGCCAGATCTTGATGTTCTAAAAGAGGGACGTAAAACGTATGCTAAGGATCCTGCCAGCCTTACGGCTGCCTGTCAGGTAGTGGCTATCGAATTTCAGACTATAGCAGCGGCAAATAGTTACTGGCGGAAATAGTAAGAATAAAAATTGAAGTAATAAGACAGATGGGCAGGGGATGGTAATACTTTTTCTGCAATTTAAGTAGAAATAAAGTAAACAAAATACCGTCCCCTTTCTTATATTTATTGTTTTTTTAGATGGAAGTAGAGAAAAATAATATTAACAGATAAAGATACCTATCAAAAGTTTGACCAGCAAAACAGTATGTTATTTCTATTTCCAGCAAAACCCTAAATTTTCTGGAGAGTCCATCTCTAACAATTTAGGTGTCAAAAATATTACATAAGTCCTGAAAAATATTTTGATTTCTGAGTTGAATACAATGCTAATTGGTCTAAATGCATCACTGTACACTGTATGTCCCTCTATCAGGATTGAGAATTACCTGACTATGACTACAACAGAATTCTGGCAAATAAAAAAATAGAATAAAAGAATTGGGGGTGGGGTATAGTTCCTATTAGGAATAGCAGGATTAATTTAGTATAATAGATAATAATTATTTGAGGAACAAAAATATTGGTTTGTAGATTATTCACAATTATTCTTTTGACTTTAATAACAACTTCAGACCTGTATTTTATTAAAACTGCCCAGGAAGAGAAGAGAATATGGACCAAACCATTAATTGTGCCATTTATTGTTTTACTCTATATTCAATTTACCAGTCAGGTTAACCTGACTCTTCTTATGGCATTCCTATTCTCCTTTTTAGGTGATTCTTTTTTGCTCTTTTCAGAAAAAAAGCTCTTCTTTTCAGCGGGAATATTCGCTTTTTTAATCAGCCATATCTGGTATATTTATACTTTTACCGCTTCATTAGCTTTTAATGCCATATCAGCGGTTGGTTACCTGTTTCCTGCTATGCCATATTTGATCTATACCTGGATATTTTTTAAAAGACTAAAACCATTTCTTGGCCATTATATAATTCCGGTAATCCTGTACATAGTTACAATTATGGGGATGAGCTATGCCAGTCTGTTACGTTTTGGGGGAATCCGTGGTCATGTTTTCTGGCTGCCTTTTATCGGTTCTTTATTTTTTATCTTATCAGATTCGCTTCTGGCAATTCGTAATTTTAGATATAGGCAAAAGAAAGGGTGGGTTTCGATTATGTTAAGCTATGCTCTGGGGCAACTGTTGATTGCAATGGGATTTATGGGTTAATAGTTATGCCAGGGATAATTTTATTTGCTTGTGTCAAATGTTGAGACCTGACCCCAGCTAAAATGCTTGCTTGTGTCAAATGTTGACAGGCTGACCGAGAATAACCTAATCATATCAAGAAAAGCATGAAATAAATAGGCATTTTTGGTATAATAGATTATACACTCAAGGAGGTCCAAAGATGCCTAAATTCAAGTCTTACCGGAAAGATCAGGTCATGCTGTTTCCCAGAACCATTGATGAATACGTCCCCCAGGATCACCTGTCTTAACTCATCCATCATATCATAGAAGAACTTGATACCAGATCGATTGAAGATACCTA
>JAKPKS010000046.1 GCA_029553585.1 Candidatus Atribacteria bacterium
GGGTGCTGTTCATTGGTATTGGAGCCGATAACAAAAATAACCTTGGCATCTATAATCTCATCGATAGAGTTGGTCATAGCCCCTGAACCAAAAGAGGATCCCAGACCAACAACTGTTGCAGAATGGCACAGGCGGGCACAATGGTCCACATTATTGGTTTTTAATACTGCCCTGGCAAATTTCTGCATCACATAATTTTCCTCATTGGTGCATTTAGCAGAACTGAAACATCCTATAGCTCTTTTATGGTCAGGATTTTCATCTCTAATCTTCTTAAAGTTAGCTGCCACATGGCTTATCGCCTCTTGCCAGCTTACCTTTTTCCAAATTCCCTGTTTATTCTTTATCAAAGGATCGGTCAGACGATCCGGGTGATTGATAAATTCATGAACATTCCATCCTTTGATACATAATTTACCCTTACCTGGATTGAATTCCGGAGGCATAACAGGTTTGGTATCCACCACTTTTCCATCTTTGGTCTTTAACCATAACTGACATCCGGTTCCGCAATATATGCAGGTAGTCTTTACTTTTTCCATATTTTCCTCCTATACCGTTCCCTGAACTGTGGCTTTTACCCTGTGCAGATTATAACCAATATCCTCAAAAGAATGTCCCATAGCCAGAGCCAAAAGTTCAATGGCATATAACACCGGAATAGGGTTTTCTTTTAATTGAGGAACCTCCCGGGCAACAATAAATTGTCCTAAATCAAATTGATTGAAACAAGCCGGGCAGGCAGTGCTGATAAACTGTGCACCATTTAGCTGTGCATCGATTAATTTACTCTGGATACATCTGTTGGAGGCTTCTTTATCCCCTGCTAAATTTAAAGATACACCGCAGCAATCGGCTTTAGTCAGATAATCTACGGGAGTGGCACCCAGCGCTGCAATAAACTGGTCATAGAATTCCGGGTCAACCGGATTATCAAATTGTAATATTTCATTTGGCATTAAGAGATGGCAGCCTGGATGACCGGCAATCTTTAGCCCGGTCAAAGGGGTTTTAACCATTTTCTTTAGATTCTCCAGTCCTACATCTTCCTTTAAAACCTGCAAAAAATGTTTTACCTTAATGGTGCCCTTAAATTCCCTGCCAATTTCTTTTAAGGCCTCGTTTACTTTCCCTTTTAATTGTGAATCATTTTTAAGTCTGTAATTTACAATAGCTAAGGTGTTTTCACAACCATTGCATAGGGTCATAATATCCAACTTCTGCTCCTCTGCTATAGCAATATTGCGGGCAGCGGAAGCCATCCAGAAGTATTGATTGGCACCCTGCAGTCTGATGGGGTCAGGACAACAGGTAAATTCATCAGATTCCACTAAATTAATCCCTATTTCCGGTAAAATCTCCAGAGTTAATCTCTCTATATTGGGTAAGCTGGCCGGGATAGTGCACCCTTTAAAAAACATATAGTTCAACATCATTAATTACCCTCTTTCTTTTGTAAACCAGTCTTTTCTGCCAACAGGTTGAGCTCCTTAACTGATTTTTCATTTTTCTCAATATCTTTCAAGCCAGCTCTCTTACGTGTTAAATTGGAAAACTTGATACCATAAACAGTCCCCTCCGCTAAAAGTTGTTCAATCAGACGATATACTATTTCCGGCGCATACCCCAGTTCATAAGATTTTTCTTTTAAATTGGTAAACGCCTCGGTAGGGTTGGTATCCTGAGGGCAGGTTATAACACATTTTTCACAGGCACAACACATCCAGACATCCCTTAAAGCCTCATGCTCTTCTGCTTCAAAAAGATGAGTTACAAATGAATTTTCCAGATTATATTTTTTTACATTCTGAGTAATAGGACAAAACTTTGAACAGGTAGAGCATTTAAAGCAGACCTCAATTGACTTGTCTCTTTTTAAAATGTTATTTTTTTCGAATTTCAGCCGTAGTACTTTCATATTACTCCTTTGTCGAAAGGCGTGAATTTATATTATTTAATTTAAAAGTACATGCATTGTTATCTATAACTTGTTATCTATTACAATATCTTTTTTTTGTTTTATATATTTAATATAGCGGATAATGGGTCAATTAAGTTGAACATGAGCCAAAATCCAGTCACTCATTAATTTTAATGCTATTGGTGCTATAGTCTCTTCGATAAGGGCATATTCTTCAGGAGAGCCGGTTTGTGCTGTTTGAAAAAGATGGTTTAGACCAGGTAGTTCCTTAACCATAAAATCTCTGTTTCCTCCGCGTAACAAGGCCTCTTCTATGGCTTTGAGATTTTCAACAGGGGGCACCTGCAAATCTTTCTCTCCATTAATAGCCAGCACTGGGCATTTTACCTTGCTTAAAGCTGGCTTGGGATCATAAGTGAGGAAATGTTTAAACCAGGGCGACAACAGACTCTGTAATTGGGCATGAATATATAAGTCAGGCTCACCAATTTTCTCTTTTTCTTCCTGGCTTATTTGATTAAAATAATCGTAAAATAGTTTCTGTAGTTCTTCTGCCAGTATTTCTTTATTATTTTCCTCTTTAATTAGAGTAAAAAATTTCTTATTATATTCTAAGCTCAAGGCAATATCTTCTTCGCTAACACCTGTTGCTCTGGAAATTAAAGCACTCTGCAATAGCACTATCTCCTTTCCGGTTAACCCCGGGCCAGCCATTAAGACTATAAAGGTAACCTCAGGTAATTGTACGGCAACCACAGGGGCAATTAAACCCCCTTCACTATGACCAATGAGCCCAATCTGTTGAGGGTCTATCTCGCTTCTGGTTTTCAGATAGGCAATTCCGGCCTCTACATCTGTAGCAAAATCTTCGCTGGTTGCCGCCATGAAGTCTCCTGTGGACTCCCCAACTCCCCGGTCATCAAATCTTAATACCGCTATACCCTTACGGGTAAGATAATCAGCCAATACCAGGAAAGGACGGTGACCAAGTAGAAACTCATCCCTATCCTGAGGTCCGGATCCGCTGATTAAAATTGCCGCGGGAAACGGTCCCTGCCCCTCTGGGAGGGTCAAGGTGCCGGCTAGGGTTATGTTTACTGATGGATTGACGTATTTAACCTCTTCTTCGGTATAAGGATAAGGCTTTTCCGGTTCCTGAGGTCTTTTTATTTCAACTGCCTCTTCAACCCTGTGAAAGGAGAGAGGGAAGGAAAAGCCAGCCTGTTGCCAGGTTCCGTCCACCATAGTAAATTCTTCATTTAATTTTCCTTCAAAGATACCGCCTATTAATTTTATTTCCATATGTACGGACTTGTCTTTAAAAACTATTTCATCAACAGGTATTCCCGTTACTCCCTGGTCAGGGCTATCTAAAGTTGCACTAAATGTTCCTTCCGGGGTTATAGCAATATGAGCAACGATTCTGAGTTCAGCCCCGGGAACCTTGAGTTTACCTTCCCAGATA
>JAKPKS010000049.1 GCA_029553585.1 Candidatus Atribacteria bacterium
ATAAATTTCTACCACTAATCTGTGCTAAGCCGGTTAAACCTGGTCTTACTTCATGTCTTCTTCTTTGATAGTCATTGTATAATTCAAGATACTGAACCAATAAAGGTCTTGGTCCTACAATACTCATATCACCCTTTAGAATGTTTAATAACTCCGGCAATTCATCAAGAGATGTTGACCTTAACATCATACCGAATTTAGTTAATCTTGCTGAGTCCGGAAGAAGATTGCCATTTTCATCCTTCTCATCAGTCATTGTTCTGAATTTATATAGTATAAATATCTTCTCATTAAGACCAGGTCGCTCTTGTTTGAATATAATCGGTCTTCCAAGTTTAACTCTTACTAATATTGCTAAAATTAAATAAATAGGACTTAGTATAATCATTGCAATCAATGACAAAACAAAATCCATCGGTCTCTTGATATACTTTCTATATATCCCCTTATTTTTTCTTCCCTCCATGATACTGAAGTAATCAAATGGGAATAGTGTACATTTGAAAATAGCAATAAAAAAAGCCCACCACAACGTGATGGACTGACTTCCTTCCTATTATATTAGGTCTTATCTTATCGCCTATTAAAGCATGATCTTCTTAGCGAGATAATATTTGTTTTAATTTCTCCTCGCCTCGCCTCTCCTTTTCAGGCGATACCAAGCTTCTATTTATTTTAAAACTTTCCTTAGGAGTGGAAATAATTCTCTCGAATGACTCCACGGCCTTCTTGGTATTCAATATAAAATTCTTATTAAAAGATGATATGGCCAATTTAAACTCTCTTTCTCCTTTTCGATTGAGCTAAAACGGTTCCCTTGCTTGGAAAAATCATAAGCCTATCTGCTGAAATCCTTTTCAATATGTGTTATAGTAGAAACAGCAAAAGCGAAGTATGATCCTTTACCGATGGTTTAGGATGAGCAAAGGCTTCCGCCACTGGGCCAGATAACCAGTGGTAGTTTTGTTTGCATTTTGTTAGTTAGCTTTTTTATATGCATCTTTCATTGCTTGACTATTCTTCCTAATCATATCTTCAGTTTCAAGATATTCATCAGACAAACTGCAGTATTCATAAATTGCCTCGAAGGATACTTCTTCCCCGTTATATTCTTCAACATCCGTAACAATAACTGTTTGCACTTCGTGTTCTTCCATACAGATGAGGCAGAACTTTTTTTCACTTTTTATTAGTTTTATTTTCCTCACCCCAAGCTATTTTAATCTTCTCTCCGTTTCCCTTTTCCTTTATCCAAGCCTGGCAGCTGTTGCAGCTATATGGCCTGCAAGGGAAGATACAAACGACCTAATATTAGTCATATCAGATATCTGAGAATAACTGCCGTTGTCTACAGCTTCCCTTGGGGAAGCGATAACTGATGCTGTAGTATATAGCTGTTCTCTTACTAATTTTTGGCATAATATATCATAACGTTTTAGGTATGATGTATTTTCAAATTCTTTAAACACTGGAAAATGAGGAGAGGTACATTGTACTTCAGATCTTGACCCAGGAGCGTCCTCTACCAGGATCAACCATCCTGCAAAAGGTCTGGGTTGCTCTCCAAAAGCTCCTTCACGATAAGCAGTCCAAAAATCATGAGCGGTGCCTATTGCCTCTTCTGTTCGGTTATTAAAGTTGTTCCCAAAAGAAGGCCCAACTTGGCTTTTCAACTCTATAGCTGCAACTAATTCCCCTTTATGCATAACAATAAGATCCCATAATTTCGTTGGCCTGAAAAAGCCTGGAAGAGCCAATACAGCTCTACTCTGATGAATCTCAGCTTGGATTAACCCGTTTGCGCGAATAATATCCAGTATTAAAGCTATAAAACCATCCATGTTCTTTCCTGCAGTCACACCAGCCCTTTCTCCTTGGTCAACATTTCCGGATTCTATTTGCTTTTGTCTAGCTGCATCCCTGTTTCCCCAAAAGGCTTTCACAGCCTCTCTTACTTTAACATCATAGTTCACTAAGTCTAGCGTCATTACTCCCCATTACCTCCTAACGCCGATCGTTCTTCTTGATTTAATTCATATAATTTAAAGACGGCTTTATTACATTTTTCGATATCCCGTTTTTTGGCTGCATCAATAAGTTCTTGCCTAAGCTCAGGTGATACGTCCTCCCATTTGGGAATCCT
This sequence comes from Candidatus Atribacteria bacterium, assembly GCA_029553585.1. Lineage (GTDB taxonomy): Bacteria > Atribacterota > Phoenicimicrobiia > Phoenicimicrobiales > Stramentimicrobiaceae > Stramentimicrobium. Next base: position 2,144 of record JAKPKS010000049.1, read on the forward strand.
TATCCTGCGCAAATACTGTGCTTGAAAACGGAGGTATCCCCCACGGATTTTAGTTGAGTAAGTGCCAATAAAAAGTTTCGCAATACTCGACAAAAGTACCGCCTGTAAGGCCCTAAGATTCCATTCTTCTGATGTAACATAATATAAATTATGATGCGGGTAATACGTCCCCGATTCATACACAATGTGGGCCTCGCCTTTAATATCTGGGATTAATAGTTTTTCTTTTGTAGTCAAGTCAGGCCAAACACGATCTATCGTTCTGAACCAATTATCCGGAGCCTTTTTAGCAACATGCCTATTTTTGATTAGTTCTTCATGTAAATATAGAAATCTTGAAAGCTTTGGGTAATCCTTTAAATTGACAAGGCCACCATCATCATTAAATGTATTAATTACACACTGCCCGAGCCAATTGATCTCCCCGGTCTGTATATCTTTTGTTGTCACTAAAGGTATTTTTCTATCTTCTTCAATATCTAGCTCAGCAAAATCCTGAATATAGATTTTGTCCGCTCCTGTAGCAACACCAATTCCGACTTTACAACCCACCTCTTCAAGGGTAGGATAGTTATTTTCAATTTTCCTTAGTAGATTCACTTGATCGGTTGACTCAAGCAGCCATGGTTCATTGGCATTAACTATACCGGCTACTTCTCTTACTTTTGTAGTGTCCGGTATTTTTTGACTTAGTATTTCTTTAGATAAGGATTTCAAAATTTCTTTATCTACCTTCGGACGATGACTAACCCTTGTCGGCCCCTGTTTCTCTCTACTGATTATCGTTATTGCAGGATAAACGGATACTTCCGTATGAAAGGCATCTGTTTCAACCATGTCAATATATGCCTTCAAATTAAATCCCTTAGATACAAATTCTCTTAATGGACCACCATACCGATTTTTCATCCAACGATCAGAGCAAATAAATCCTAATGTCCCTTTAGATTTAAGCAAGCCCAGCGATTTTTCTATAAATGGAATATACAAATCCGCCCTGTCATACATGGTGCTGTACCTTAGCCGATATTCTTTTAATAAGGCTTCGGGTATTGCTTCTTGTCTTAAATACGGGGGGTTACCGATTACATAATCATAATTTCCCAGGTGATTAGCCAGTAAAAAATCCCCTTGAACTAGCCAGGAATCCGAAAGTTCAATTGCAACTTCTTCTGTTATACCAACCTCTCTTATTTTTTCTATTACGGATTTTTTCGTGTTTTCATAAGTTTCGTAGTGCAATTCTACTGCACGTACTGATTCAGAAAGCTCTTCAAAGGCCGTGCTATTATCTCCCGAATGCTTTATCCATGATTTAAGCAGTCTATCAATTATTAATAATAAAAAGTCCCCATTACCAAATGAAGGTTCCAAAACCCTCTTACTATATAATTTTTCTTCAGCATTATAACCGACTAAATCCAAGATAAACTCAACCACTTCTTCCCGGGTAAAAACAGCCCCCCTATCCTCACCATTGCTTGAGGCGGCCAAGGCATCTATTGCTGCTAATACAGAACTATTCATTTGGTAGGTAGAAACTTCGATATCATCAAATAAAGACATTTGTTCTAAACCCACCATAATAATTCCTCCCAAAACATACCCATTTAATATTCCTTTTCCCCTTTAACATAATCTACAATGTCACCAATATTGCAATCAAGAGTATCACATATTTTCACTAGAACTTCCATGCTTACAAACTGATCTTTCCCTAACTTTGATAATGTTGTTGTGCCTATTCCGGCAGCATCCTTTAAATCAGTTCTATTCATCTTTTTATCAATTAAAATCTTCCATAATTTATTATAGCTTATAGGCACATTATCCCACCTCGCTTATGATACTTAGTTTATCATTGCTAAATGAATACGACAATAAAAATCTGCATATTGATAATATTATTTCGCGTAGTAGGACAAAAACTCCTGCATGCAAAAACTGATATCTTTATTTTTGTTATGCCTCTTGTTTTCTTTTTTAACCCCTACTAGTTATTCTTTAAAAGTGGAAAATAGTGTTCCATTATTAAAACAGCCTGTGGTAAATTTACCAAGGCTAATTATTTTTCTCTTTCCAACAATAAATAAAAGTCGCATTAACTAGGCCAGCGCAAAGGCAATGAATCGAATCCCTTCCTTTTAAACGGGGGTAAATTTAGGCCCCAATAGAATCAATAAAAGCTTACCAACATACGATAAGCTTTTATTAATCGCCAACATTCATTTATCAAGTTTTGAGCCTTGATTAGTTATTCCAACTGAGCGCGCCGCGTACCTCCTTTTCTGGCCGGGGCCACCCTCTTGATTCCGCATTTCAAGGTAAATTCAATTGTATAGTCCTTGTTAAATGTTCCTTGTTCTATAATATCCCTAAATTTACTTACATCATTAGGCTTCTCCAAGTAATCCAGTAGCTTATTTAACTGGTTCTCTAAATATATGGATTCTTCTTCCTCTTCCTTAAGTTTTTCATATTCCTCTTTATATATTTGAGATTCATAGATAAGATTCCTAATAGTTGCATCATAAACTGGATCCTGGGTTATATTCCCTCGTAAAGACATATCGTTAATTTGTTTGCTAATTCTGTTAATGGTATCTTCTAATTCTATCAGTCGCTCTTTTTCTTCTTCCGATATACTAACTTCCTCAATGGCCTTTCTCCCATCCATCTTAACCTTTTCTAAATCTTTTTTCATTTCATCAAGCATCAAAAAGAAGGATTCCTCTATAACCTCTTCCCAAACATATTTATTATTACAGGTAAAATCCGCTTTATATTTTTGGGATGACACCCTACAATGCCAACCCGTAAAATAATATTTTTCTTTATTCCTACTTGAAGTGAATCTTCTCCGTATCATTGGACTTCCGCATACTCCGCAGTACATGATATTGGAATACGGTGCCCGGCCACTGTAATTACTTTTATGCTTTCTATCGGCATCCCTTAGCCTTTGGCTTCTGCGGTTAAGTTCCATCTGCACCTCATTCCATTCATCTTCTGGAATAATAGCGGGGTGGTGATCTCTTATAAAGTACTGAGGTTTATGATTATTATTTACTACCCGCCTATGGGTTAAGGGATCAAGGGTAACTGATTTTTGGCAAAGAACGTGTCCGGCATATTTTTCATTTCTTAGAATTTTTAAGACAGAATTACTAGTCCAATGGGTATTACCCCTAGCGGTTTTTATTTTATCCCTAGTCAGCCCTTTTGCTATCAACCCTGTTCCCTTACCATCAAGGAGCTCCCTAAACATTCGCCTAATTACTTTTGCTTCTTCTTCGTTTATAACTATATTTCCTTTATCATCAGTGTCATACCCCAAAAAATACGTTGTAGGGATATGTGGTATCCCTTGAGAAAACCTCTTCTGCATAGCCCAGCTGACATTGGCACTGATGGTCCTACTTTCTTCCTCCGCAATACTGGATATTATCGATAATAAAAGTTGGGAATGGGCATCTAGGCTATCGATGTTTTCACGGTCGAAGTACACCCCGACAGGCTTTTCCAGGTCTTTTAATAGCCTAACATAGGTCAGGCAATCAAGAGTATTTCTAGCAAAGCGGCTAATAGATTTTGTAATAATGTAGTCAAACAAACCTTCCTTTGCATCCTCTATCATTTGGTTAAATCCTATCCTATATTTTGTGTTGGTTCCGGTTACCCCTTCATCACTATAAACTTTGTAAAACTCCCAATCCGGACGTCTTTCAATATACTCTTTAAAATATGAAACCTGCAAACTATAGCTTGATTGTTGCTCATCTTCAAGGGTTGATACCCTGGCGTATACAGCAACCTTTTTCTTAGGTATATTTCCTTCCGCATCATAATCAGCTTTATTTGAAGCTACCGGAATAACCCTTACTTTTGGACTTACTATCGGTTCTGTTCTGTTTCGCATAATACTCCCTTCCTCTCATTTGGCCAACTACCGTTTCATCGCCATCAATCCACTGAATCGTAAATAAAAAAGGTGACTCAACTTTAATGTGAATCACCCATGCTCTTATAAAAGAGATATCCAATATTTGCTTTAATGCTTTCAAATAACCATTTATTGTTTGAAGTTTTTCCAGGGAAGCTCTTCTGAAAATCTCATCTTTATCAAAGGCTTCCCAAATAGGTGTCTTTATGGCTATTTCTTCTTCAATGGCCTTCCTTTTAATTTTTGCCTCCTCAATCCCCAAATTTTCTATAACCGCCTTGTTTTCTTCAATTAAAGCCCTCTCCAGCTCCACTCTTAGTAAATTTTGTTCTCGCTCCCTTACGGCTTCCGCGTTATTTAATTCCTTAATGAGCCTTTTTATTAGTGTCATATCAATAATATTCTCGCTAATGTTATATCTTCTTTCAAACCCCTCTTTTAAAAGGCTTTCTATTTTGTTTTCCTTAATGGTCTTTGCTTTGCACAACAAGTCACTTTTAATATTATTACTACATTGCCAGCTATCGGCTTTTCGCCTATGGAAATTGGAACCGCAAGATGAGCAAATTACTCTGCTAGAAAGAGCTGTTGGTTTAAATATTACACTCTCTTTAGGTTTTTCTTTTTGTGCCAGGATTTCCTGAACCCTTTGAAAATCTTCCTTTGATATAATACCTTCATGATGGTCTTCAATATAATACTGAGGCTTGTGCCCATTATTAACAATTGATTTATGGGTCCTAAAGTCCGGGGTACATGTTTTTCGGCTTAGTGCGTCTCCCGCATAGCGTTCATTGGTTAATAAGCTTTTGATGTTTTGCCCATCCCAGTCAATTCTGCCATTCTTTTTCTTGTAGCCTTTAGAAATAAAAATGCGGGCTATCTCTGTAAAGCCTCTGCCCTCAAGAAAGAGTCTATATGCTTCTTTGACCACTAAGGCTTCTTCTTTAACAATTATCCACTCTTTATTTTTCCCTATTTTATATCCCAAAATGGGATAAGCGCATATTTCCCCACTAGCAAATCTTCTTACTAAAGACCATTCAATGTTTTCCGATATGCTCCTACTTTCTTCCTCCGCAAACAAAGCGAGTACGGTTAATAATATGGAGCTAGACATCTTAGAAGTATTTATGCCCTCTTTTTCAAATATCACTGTTATTCCTTTTTCAGAAAGTGATTTTATAATATTTAAAGTGTCTACAACATTTCTGGCAAACCTTGAAATAGATTTGCAGATGATGATGTCAATATCCCCATCCATTGCTCGGCGAAGCATCCTATTAAAACCTGGTCTTTTTGACATTTCAGTGCCCGATTTGCCCCTATCTGAAAACACCCCCGCGAATTGCCAATCGGGATTTGCATGAATAAGATTTGTGTAATGAATAACCTGATTTTCCAAAGAGCCTATCTGTATTTCCTCAGCCGTACTTACCCTGCAATAAGATGCTACCTTTAGTTTCTTAGGTTCTATTGAAGTTTGGGTAGTCTCCATTTTAGGGGCAGTACTGGTAATTTGAATTGGTGCCTTTATATTTTCTGACCCATTTATCTTTAAAACACTCACTTAAAAACACCTCCCTTCTTTATCCCTTTTTTCTTATCGTGGTCTTTACAAGGTAAAGCCGTTAGGGGAGAATATATCGCCTTAGCCCTTATAAATAGCGGCTTTAAAGGCTTTACGCATGTCACATATTCCCTCTAAAACGAGTATTTATCAAGTCATATTTGAGCTAAAAAGGGATAAAAAAAGAGCCGATGCGTATATCACACCAGCCCTTACAAAAATATTTTAATCATACTTTACATAGGCATTAAACCCGGCCAAAGTCAGTTCTTTCATTAGCTTTTCCGCGTTTTCACGATTACCAAAGGCGCCAACCTGCACCCGATAAAACTCCCTTGCCGGATCCGTTGCTGCAGGTTCTTCTACCTTCGGGGAAATTAAACTAAGTTTGTCAATATCAACCCAAGTCATAATGCCTTCAGATGTATCACTGATTTGTTTATTAACCTTTTTCCCAAGAAGTACCGAGCGTTTACCACCTTTATAAACTTCCCTACCGCCGCTTTGAATTTGTGTTATCTTATGATAGGTGCCTTTTACCCATGCAGGTATTGATGGCCCATTTGGATAATATTTAGTTGCCGATGCCTTTATTTCTACCACGTCCCCTACAGCGAAATCAAAGCCATCCTCCCCCTTGATTTGTTTAAGAGCCGCTTTCACGTCTGCTCTAAGACTATCCATACTCTTGCCATGCTTTGAAAACCAATGCATGGGATCGGCATGATTACTAGCTATTCCTAATTGGTAGCCTTCATAGTGGCCGATAATATCTTTTTCAGTAAGGTTGTAAATTTCGCAGAGATATACACAAAGCTCCACTGCTTCTTTGTAGACTGCATTGAAATAAACTGGATTCACCAGGTCATCCTCGCAAATTTCAAATCCGATGTGGGTGTCATTTGCCTTGCCCCCAGCATGCCAACCCCTATAATTCCAAGGCAGGGTCTGATAGGTAGCGATAGTACCACCAGCCAACTTTCCAATAAAGGCATGGGGGCAAACCTGTCTCCCATCGGGGTAAAGCTGATTCCAGTGATTGTTATACTGATTCTTCCCCAAAAGCCCATCATCGGGGCCAACATATCTTTTAAGATACGGGTTATTTGCCCCGGTGGAATGAACCATAATACCCTTTGGTACTATGGTCTCCCCGGCTTTAAAACAAGCGTTATTTGTAAGTATTAATTTCCTTAAATTCATTTAATGCTATCCTCCTTGTCCCGCAATTGAGCCAAAATATCTTTTAACTTTTCCGGTATAGGTAGGCCAATCTTGGAGGCGTTTTCCAGGACACTAACTCCCTCATTGGATAAATAAAAGAAGATGACTGCTGTACGGATAACGCCGCCATCTCCAATAACTTGGCTATCAATGATATGACCAATGCCTACAAGGGTAAAGATTAAGACCTTTTTAAATATACCTCTGAAACCAATATCACTGGAAAGCTTGTTTTCCAAAATTGCCAGCATTACCCCGGTAATATAGTCAAGTACTACAAAGGCTACCAAGGCATAAATAAAGCCATCAATACCACCTAAAAACCAACCTAGAAAACCACCCACTACTGTAAAAAACGCTTGGATATAAAGCCATAATTCTTTCATCTTCATTACCTCCCTATTCTTAAAAAACTCTATATATATAAAAAAACGCCCCCTTAAGGACGTCAATTTTTAATTTGAAATTTAACTGGCATTAATAAGGTGCGTAATAAACATAGTCAGTGCATCTTATATAAAACCCATCTCCCGGAATATAAATAGCCCCTTCAAAGTTATCATTGGCAATAACCTTAAGCCCCGGCTGTTCAGTACCTTCCCAATAAAGACCATCTGCTGAAACATAGAGCATCTCTTCGGAAAAAATAGCATATTTACCCCAATCCTTCATCCAGATAATGTTGTTAGGATTATGGATGTTGTTATCTGCCAGGCCCCCCACATTAAATAGATTAGTTTCTGTTATTTCAGTTCCCGTATCATTTAAGAGGCAAAGCCTAGTGTGATATTTACCATCTATATAGTTATATTTCATCACAAATAGTTTTCCGCCTACGGAGCGAATATTCATGTAAGTTGTTTGGTTTAGATCCTCATAAATTGTAGTAAACCAACTTCCAGGGCTATTGGGGCTGGCCCTTGCTATTTGTCTACTGGTTTCAGTAATTCCAAAGAAGGTTCCTTTATGGGCAGTTAAATACCTAAAGGCCGGTACTGATACTCCATCAGCCCCAACCAAAGTCCATTCCGTTCTTTCTTTTAAAGAATCATAGCTATAATAAAGTGGGGTTTTATAGTACCACCAGGATACTATTCCGCAGTTATTTGAAGAATCATAAGCACCGCAAATCATCTCGTTTTTGGCGCCGTCACAAAAGCCGGCGTTATACCAAGTGATGCCATCGAAAGAAGCGATGATATTAGCAAGTCCCACAATGCAAGCTAAAAACACACCATCTCCTGCCCAGACTATATCTGGTTTTCCATGGCTCCACCAAGGGACATTTGCGATAGTCCACCGTTTAGTCGTTTTATTGTAATAGGACATATAGGGAGTTTGGGCGAAATAGACTGCAATTTGTGCATTTCCATTATCATAAATATCAATTTGCCTTACGCCGCCATACTGACTATAACCAAAATCGTTATAATATTTCTTGCTCCAGCTTAAAGTGGGAATGGGGAGGAGGATACTTCCTCGACCGCCAAAAGCCGTCCAAATGGCTAAGGTATTATTAAAATTACGATCATAACTCATCTTTAAATTCCCCCTTCCTAACCCACCTTGTTAATGGCAGTAATTCTACCGCTACTATCCGTTGCATAGGTATAATTTCCACTAGAGCCATCCACATAGCTAACTTCAAAACTTGAAGCATCAATTAATAATGTGGATACTTCTTTTAATAAAAGTTCTGAAAATATATCCTGTAATGTAATGGAAGTAATCCTACCACTACTGTCAGCGGTAAAGCTATACTCCGCATGGTACTGATGGCTTTCCCCTTTTTCAACTTCATAGGTGACATTGATGGTGTCCTCCACGATGGATAGCTCTTTTACTATGGTATAAGATACATGAAGATCATAAACCTGGTTTTGTAAATCATCTACAGAACTGTTAACTCCGGAGATGGAGCTTTCCATTTTATAAAAGGTATCAGAAATACTTGGCTTGTATCTTCCCACTTCAACCCGGATATTGTATCTATAAAAGGGGTTATATTCTAAAGAGATAATCCGGGTTTTAACATTGATACCTAATGGATTAAAAACAATTTGCACATTATCACCAACGGATAAATCTAGAAGTTTGAAAAATGATATATCATAGGAGGAGCTGTTCTCCCTGGAATCATGTGATACCGACACATTAGTCACATTTCGGGAACCCATGACCGGCAGGTAATCAGTACTGCCCCGGTGCTTCCTGATATTAATCTTGTAACCATCGTATTCAATCTCCCCCCCAAGAATAGCGATATATTGCATTAAAGCTGCCCTTCTGGAAACCCTTTGGTTTATTTTCATGGTCACACTTTCTAGATAATCCACAACCCCGGCAGTAAAAGATGTGCCGGTTAAAAGTTCATTTAGGCCGCTTTTTGGATCCCCTGTAAAATCAAATTCACTGATATCATACATCTCGTGATTTAGCACATAGGACACATGCTCACAAAGAACTGAGCAAATAGGCAGATCTCCTTGGATAGATTTTCTAATCTGGACGATTTCAAAATATTGACCATCAAGCTTTGCTACCTGTCTTGTTTTTAACGCCAGGGCAGACTTGGCCAGTACCGTAAAGGACAGGGTAAATTCCCCGTCAAGGGTTTCCCTTAAATTTGCATTCATCACTTTTTTGATAGTTTGAATAAGTGTATTTCCTGCATATATTTCGATCATACCAAGCTGCCCTCCTTTCGAGACATTACATAACTGTTTTGAATTTGCATATCGATTGTTTTTATTACTTAGTTCCCGGCTATACCCAAGTTTCTAACGGTGACAGTATTTTGGTTCCACTGTAGCTGGGCAATAACCCTAGTTAGGATATTTCCGTCAATGGTTAGGGGGATGGTTACATCAAAGGCAGCCCCACTGCTTCCTGCTTCTACTCCGGTAACAACACTATTCATATCTAAATCAAAGTCTGTTGGAATAGCTTTATTCATTTCTTTTTCCACATCTCGCATAGCATCGGTAAAACCTTCACCAAGTCCAAGACCCATGTTCTGGCCAATATCAGCAAATACTTTAGAAGGGGATCTTATGCCCAGCACTCCCCTCATACTACGGACAATGCTATTAACCATGCTGCTGACCTTATTTTGGATCCAGCCAAGCATGGAGGATATTCCATTCCAAAGACCGGTCATAATATTTTTACCTACCTCAACAATGGAGATGGCAGCTTTGCCGATCCCTTGAATGATGGCGGCTACTATCTGAGGCAGAGCCGCTATTAATTGGGGTATGGCTTGCAATAAACCACCGATTAAACTGATTATTAATTGCAAGCCCATCTGTACTATCCGGGGTAGGTTTCGGGTTATAAAATCTATGATAGTTGCAATAATGGTCGGCAAGGCTTCGATTAATCTGGGCAGGGCATCTAACAGTCCTACCGCTAAAGCTTCAATAATTGCAAAGGCTGCCTCTAAAACTAAGTCCAGGTTATTAATCAAAGTTTCCACTATTAGAATAATGGCTTCTACAATAGAAGGAATCAGTTCCGGCAAAGCCTCTGCTATACCCATGGCTAGGGCCACTACTATTTGAATAGCTGCTTCAATAAGGAGGGGTAGGTTTTCTATGATGAAATCAGCCACAGTGGTGACTAAATAAACTACCATTTCTATTAAAGGCCCAATATTAGAAGTGATTGCATTTATTAATCCTTCTAAAAGCTGGATCGCTCCCCCCAAAAGTGGAGGCAGTAAGGTGGGTAGTAGTTCCACTAAAGCATTGACTATTTCAGTAAGCATAGTGGATACCATATTAATGGCATCTGGGAGATACTCACTTATTTTACTAATCCCTTTAACTAAAAAATCGGAGAGTTTCTCTCCGATGGCTGTAATATCTCCTTCTTGGAAACCGTCATTTAGGATGGCTGTTACATCCCTAACCAGTAATGTTACTTCATCTACCGTATCTTGAGCCATACCGGAAAACTGCTCGCCAATGGCAATTTGAAAACCTTCATAGGCAGATTTTAAACTTCTAAGAGAACCGGCAAGACCCCCTTCCATGGTGTTTGCCATATCTTCTGCCGCACCTTTTGCGTTTTCCAGTTCCCGGTAGAGGTTTTCCATCTCTTCTCCGGTACCGGCTAAAAGAGCATTAACCCCAGCAATATCCTGCTTATTGAAGATATTGCTTAAGGCATTTAGCTTTTCTGCTTCAGATAGCCCGGATAGTTTCCCATTTAGATCAGTTAGAATATCGTTTAAATCCCGGATATTACCTTCTGAATCACTAACACTAATTCCTAAGCCTTGGAGTTCTTTGGCCGCCTTTGAAGTGGGGGAGGTTAGGGACATCACTACGTTACGGAGTTTAGTACCACCTTCGGCTCCTTTAATTCCCCGGTTGGCTAAAACCCCCAGCATGACATTTAGGGTTTCCACACTTTGACCGGCGTTTTTCATGGTAGCACCGGAAACTAGGATTGCTTCGCCTAGTTGCTGAACATTAGTATTGGATCTTTGGGAGGTTCGGGCCATAAGATCCATATAGTCTCCCATATCGGATATCTCAAGACCCAGGGCCGCCATGGAGTCTGTAACCAGGTCTGATGCCCTGGCTAAGTCCATGCCTCCGGCAGCAGCCAAGGTGAGCACACCGGGCAGAGCCTCAATAGCCTGATTAGCGTCATACCCGGCAAGGGCTAAATAGTTTAAAGCGTCTGCGGATTCCGATGCGGTAAATCTGGTGCTGGCCCCGGCTTCTTTGGCAGCATCTGATAATTTTTTAAAGGCTTCTTCACCTTCGGCACCGGTTAAGCCCATGGTAGCTTGGACCTGTTTCATGGAATCCTCAAATTCAGCATAGACGCTTAGGGAGTTTCCGATAAACTTTCCGGTAGCCAAGGCCCCGGCACCGATGGCAGCCATAGCAGCGGCAGCAGCCTTTAGTCCGGCTACTAAGGTTTTCCCGGCAATATCCCCGGCTTTTTTAAGGCCATTAACTAGATCGTCAATTTTTTCCCGGTTTAGCTTTTTAACTTGTTCTTGGGATTCTTTTAGTTCCTGTTCCATGTTATTTAGTTCTGCATTGGCGTTGTTAAGCTGGGTCTGCCAGGCTAGGGTTCTTTTATCATTTTCGCCAAAGGAGTCGGCGGCATTTTTAAGTGCCCCTTCCAAGGTTTTAATCTTATCCCTTTGGGCATCTATTTCTTTATTAAGTTGAGTGTTCTTAGCGGTAATTGCCTGGATGGATTTATCTTGTTTGCCAAACTGGGAGGTAACAAGGTTCATTTCGGAACCTAAAACTTTAAAGCTTCGGTTAATTTCTCTTAATGCGTTTTTAAATTCCTTCTCGCCCTCAATGCCTATTTTTAGGCCAAAACTATCTGCCACGGTGTCTCACCTCCTTCCAAATGGGCATGAAAAAAGACACCCCGGGTAAGAGTGTCTTTAAAATTCTCTTTTTTATTGCTTATATTACTCTGTGTGCTTTCCTTGTATATCTAAAAAATCAAGAAATCTTTCCAATTCAGTTTTGATATCATTAAACAAATCTGGTAATTTCTTTACTAAAGGTTCTATTCTAGCAGCAGAAAGATTAAAACTATATACATTTCTTACAATATGACGAAACCCTCTATACTCATCAAGGGTGTTTCTTGTTTCTTTAGAAATAACAGCGGGACGTACTAGCTTAATATCCACGGCCATTTGCCTTAAAAGTTCTTGATGCCAATTTTCTCCTTGTGGCTTTCCTTGATCTATTGTAGTAGCTACTAATTCAAAAACCTTTTCAAGTGCTGTATAAAAACTATGTAGATTTAATGCGACGCTATCTAAATAGAATTCATCCCCCGATTGCATTAATTGTTTCCAGCCACTTTCAATTCGGTCGATTATTATCCTCATCTCTGACAATTCTTCACGGATCCTACCAGATAGAGCGAGTTGCCTTTTATTCATATCTCTACCCCCTCAATTTCAAGTGCTTTCTTCAAGGAGTCCCTACAATCTATAGCATCAACCAAATCTATTTTAAAATCCGCAGTTAAAGCCGTTACTGCTCCTACCGCTGCATAAAATTTGTTTTCTGGTATTCCCCATACCGCCAAATCTATATCGGACCAAAGTGTAAATGATGGACGATCAGTCAAAGAACCAAACACCACTACTTTCGTTGCACCATAATTTGACTTTAAAATTACCGCAGCTTTTTTGGCAATTTCCCAAGCCTCCTTGTAACGCTTCGTTAGAAACGGTTCATCTTTGGTAACAGCTTTTGTGAAGGTAAAGGGATATTTTTGTTTATAATATTCGGCTAATTCTTCAGTTCTTGCATTCATTTTTATACTCCTAACATAATTTTTCTATGTAAAATTATACCACATAGGGTTTCTTATTTCAATTTATTGCTATGTAGGATCCTGGATTTATCATAACCCTTTTTAATTTGTTTAAACCGGTCATTGTCCACCCCTCTTGATATTCGTGCTATCATTGCAATTATGAATAGCACGAATGTCAAGAGGAGGATTTACTTCTCCCAGTTACACCCTTTGTCTTCATCAAATGTATTTTTATTGTTTAGTTTTTCTTCCTGCACTATTTTTAAAACAGGCTGAGACAATACGCCAGTTTATCCTCTGGTGTCCCTCGGGCCCGGGGGCTTTTCGTATTTTGGAACAAGGCCGGATTCATAAAATTATAGAAATTCAATGTAACACTTTTAGCCTTTAATGTAACAGGCATAATGTTACATTAAAAAATTCCATGTTACATTAGCTTTGAATCTAAAAAATCAGAGCCACTCAGGAATCACATCATCAATAAAACTTTCCTTTCTCGGTTTTGAGATACCAATAAACTGTTTATGGCACTCCCAAAGATCCATTAGATAACCTATAGACATCAGCCAGACTTCCTCTTCTTTTCGTTTTAATTGCACCGTCCCATAGTAAATAAGCCGGGTAAAGAGCTCCTCCTCACTTACCCGACTACCTCGTTTTTTGATTCTTCACTCTCCACGTTTCTTTTAGTACCCTTTAGCATCGCTGCCATTATGGCATCTTTGTAATGGGCAAGGTCAAAAGGGGTGGTTAAAAGTTCAATTTCTTCTTCTGTTAAAAGTTCCCGCTTATTATCTTTGTTTCTTAGATTATGAATCAAAATAGATTGATTTGCTAAAAGAGTGATAAGGTAAATTATCTCATCTAAGGCCATTTCAAAGTTTTCTGTTTTCATTAGCTTTTCGCCTAGGCTTTCCAAGCCTCCATAACGTTTAGCTATTTCCTTAGTTGCCTTTGTGGTAAGAATTAGTTTGTATTCCTTATCCCCTACAGTTATTTGGGTGCTTCTGTCTAAAGACGCTTCATCCAATAATATTTCTTTTTCTAAATCAGCCATGGTAATCCTCCTTAATCAATGGGCTCTACTTCAACAGTAGCCACGGTTGTAGTTAGGCTTTCGGCACCACTTAAGCTTAAAATGCAGTAGTAATAATAGGTGCCTTCAGTTAGTTCACTGGGTATGTCAAAACTTGCCGAAGTTTCACCGTTAATGATTTTCCCACCAGTATCGCTGTCCACTTCGTTTTCATACCATTGGTAGGTAACCGGGTTTGTGGTATTGCTGCTGGCTACTACAGAAAGGCTTTCATTAATACTTCCTTCCGTTACTTCTGTTAGGGCCGCTGGTTGAACCGTGATGGTTATAGCCGGGGTTACTTCTGTAAAATCGGGTTCATAGACAGCGGAAAACCAGCTACTAATGGTGGAAGGAGATACTCCGTTATCACCTTCTGTTACTTCAGCCTTCCAAGGATGTTTGTTTTCACTGTCTAATTTGTTTCTTCTAAAGACTGTACCTTCTATGGTGGGACTACTAAAGGTAATGGAATCCCCCTTGGTAGCAAGACTAGTGGCAGGGACACTAAAAATAACCCGGTAAAGCCAAAAGTAACGATACTTCCCATTGGACTTCTTCGCACGAAACCCAATAGCCACGGGACTCCCTCCATCTTCGCTTCTGGAAACAACCACATTATTACTGTCAATTTTGCAGCCGGTTAAATCCTGGGCTACTATAGAACCTATATCATCTACCCCAAGGCTTAAGGAGCCGCTTTTAAATTCTTTGACCACTTCCGAGGCCCCATCATCAGCATAGAGTATTGCTTCTATCAGCTCAACGCTAAGATCTGCGGTCATGGCCTTGGCCAGTATTTGGGGAATGCCATAGGTTTCATTGCCATTGGCATCCTCGGTGATTTTAGCGTAATATAGGCTGTCTAATCCTATTGTTGCCATAATAATCTCTCCTTTCAAAAAATAAACCGGCAAATACGCCGGTTAAATAGTTACTATATATTCCTTTGCCACATCAATGGCTAAATGATGAAAGCCGGTATCCGGTTCTTCACCGATATAGCGGCGATCGGTAATAGTAAAGTCTGCCGCTATAAGTAAATTTGTTACTTGATTTTTTCTTTCCATATAATTGCCCTTGGTAAATAAGGAAATTCGTGCCTCTGCTAAATCCATCTGGGGACAATTATCAGCAAAGAGGTCAAAGATATCATTCATCGGGGTAATAACTAAATATTCCCTTGGAGCTTCATCACTAAAGATCCCCGTTTCAATAGGAAGTCCAGTGGCTTTTAACGTTTCTTTAATATCCCTTAAAATGCTGTTATAAATACTCATCCCTGCCCCCTCCCTACAATCTACTTATTTCTTCATCTAATTTTTTAGTCATAGCTTCAATACAGGCTTTTCTGCTGGAGCTTTTCGCCGGTTTTAAAAAGGGTTTAGGCGGTTGACCGGATTTACCATATTCTAAAATATTGGCAAGCTTTGCATTGGACTTTCCATCACTTCTGGGTTCATCAAAGCCCACCTTCACATCATGATTTCCCTTTTTATCAATCCCTGCAGGAGTTACGCCCAATGCTTTTATAAGTTCTCCGGTAGAGCGGGATTTTGATTTTAGATCTTTACCCACTACCTCCTGAAGATTGGATTTTACCTTATCTCTTACTACCTTGCCCCCTACTTCAAGAACTCTTGGAATTATTTCATCAGTCTTATTCGCCAAAGTCGAAACCTTTAACAAAAAATCCTCTGGCATTTTGTAAGTAAACCTAGCCAATCTTACCCCTCCCTTCTAAGCCTTAGTAGGCTCTATTTTTTTAGCTAAAATCTCAAGATAAAGTCCTTTTATTTTTTCTACATTTATTATGGTATAACGCCCGGTATCGGAAACTATGACCATCCCAGCTTTAAGTTCAACACCGGGGATTATGCGTAATTGAAATAAAGCATTCGCTTCCGTGTAAGCCGATAGATTCACCCATTTCCTAGAAGGGCGGCGTTCTTCCTGATAGGCCCGCACATTGGCAATAATCCTATTTTCCTTTTCGGCGAACCCTTCTTCGTCCCGATTTATTGTGCTTTCTATTATTTCCACCAAGGTTTTCATCTTCCCAAAGCTCATCTGTTTCCACCGCCTTGTCTATCACCACTTCATTTCCATGCTTCCGATTTTTTTGCCTTCCTTCCCGATAGCAGCGTTTTTGTCTTTTTCTTCTACTACGAAACCTCACCGCTCTCACATTTTCCACTCCTTTCCCATGCGTAAAAGAAGATGAACTGTGTTCCATACTTGCTCCGATGCTTTAATATTATCGCCAAAGAAACCACCCGTTGAGCCATCTCTGGATTCGTAAAAATGAGATGAAAGCATGATTACTGCCTGCCGGGTGATATCATCCATGGGCTTTTGTTCATAAGTTCCAAGCTCTATATGCTGAAAACTTTCTGCATAGGAAGTAGCGGCGGCGATATAAGTTTTTAAAATCTCGTCGTCTTCATCATGCTCTAAGATAAGATTAGCTTTAACCTTTTCAAGTAGTGTCATCTCCGCCACCATCCTTTCTTTAATCACTTTCCATTAATCCGGCGGCTTTTAATTTAGCAAGCAACTCATTAAAATCCGTTACTAATGCTTCTGCATCTTCTGCAGTACTTGCTGCCTGATTTTCAGCCTTAGGTATCTCTGGAACAACCGGATAAGCCGGTATAAAAAGAAACCCTTCTTCATCAATTCTTACTGGAACAGTCTCATCTTCGGTTTTTGCTTCCGCCTTTATGCCCCCTAGAGTGGTTTCAGTAGCAGGTTCCAAATCAGGGAAAGTGACTCCAGTAATTGTGGCCCCTTCTTTAAATTCCAAGGTGCCGCCTATAACGGTTTTCTCGCCGCCTTGCTCTGTATAGTTTTTAGTGTTATAGCTCATAATCTTTTACCTCCTAAAAATTGGGCAGGTAGCCCATTAGACTACCTACCTTTATTGCCCTCATTCCCTTAAGCCTTTTGCTGAAGTACCTTCACTGCTTCTGTAAGGATTAACTTAGCATCAAGACGCTGCCAAGCTAAAAAGCCCACTTGGCCATTAGCTGCATATAGTTCATTTAAACGTTTAAAAGTTCTACCCTGACGGTCTGCAATCCAGTAGTAGCTTAAATCCCCAAAGATAATGGTCTTTTCACCTGAAGCTATGGTGGGCATATATTGGGATGTTACCACCGGGCGATTTAAAATCGTATCCGGGGTGCCTTGAGTGATGGAAGGCTGCCATAGATATTGCCCCTGCCCATCCTTTAATTTACGGATTGCTTTTACTGTTGCATCATTAACTATAAAGGTAGCGTTTTTGCGGTAAGGAGCCCTTAGGCTAAAAAATAGATCTATAACCTCCTCCATGGTTATAGAAGTAGCCCCGGCTGTTGTTACACCAACATCGGCCCCTCCGCTACTATGAAGTAACCCTGTAGGCTTGCTGCTACCATTACCTAAAAGAAAGGCCTCTTCTTCTGCTGCCCCAATTCTCCTGGCAAACTCCGTGGATACATAGCCTTCTAAATTAAAGAAAGCATCATGCAATAGCTCATCAGAGATTTTTAACATAGTCCCTAGTTTATATGCCGAAAGACTAACCTGATCAAATTTGTCATCCTCTTCCTCAAAGGGTCCTGCCTCATCCATCCAAGAAGCGCTACCATGACTGGCCACTACTGGAATCTTTCTATCCCCATAGCTTGTGGAAATTACATGACAAAGCTTTCTCATTACGTTGACTTCTTCTAAGGCCTGAACTAACTGTGCTTCATATTCATCTGGAACCAAGTAGCCGCCATCAGAATCCTCACCTATCCTTAAAGCGTTTTGCACTGTGTGGTTTGCCCTATTTCGCATGGCTCCCCAAAAGGCGGTTCTATATTCATCTGTGGCTCTGCCTGTTTTTTCTTCTTCCATTTTCTCGGGACGAGTGGTTAAAGGCCTATTAATAGGTGCTGACAATTCCCTGTCCATCATCTCCTGGCGCTCTAAGCGTTCTATTTCCTTCCCTAAACTCACAACTTCCTCTTCCATCTTTTCATAGACCGCAGTGTCTTCAGGAGAAATAAGGCCGTTTTCCTGACGATGATCGTCTAAAAACTTCTTAGCTTGCTCCCAAACTGTAGCCCGTTTTTCCCTTAAGTCTTGAATTTTCTTCATCTTAACTACCTCCAATTTTTAATTAAATTTAGTCTCTTTTCTAGCTGCACAATGGGTATCTGTAAAACATTTGTTTCTGTATCTGGGTGTTCTGATGTTTCTATAGGTTTTTGCGGCTGTTGGCAAACACCATCTAGTTGCTGCCCATCTTCCTTTATTTTTTTATTTTCCGCTAGCCCCGACATCTTTGCTTTAAGCTTCGGTAGTTTTTTTAGTAGGGTGTTTGTTACTGTTAGCTGATCAAAGATAAACCCCTGGTCTACCATTTCCATTGGGGCTGCCTCATAAAGAATCCTATCGGCAAATTTAAGCTCAATGGCCTTATGGGCACTCATCCAGGTTTCTGCATCCATCATGTGTGATATTTTAGTCCTGGTAAGCCCTGTCTTATTTTGATAGGCATTAATAATACTTTCTTTTACTTCACTAAGTAGATTAATGCCAACCTGTAGATCCGCCGCCTCCCCTGCAATAAACATGGCCGGATTATGAACCATAATTACTGAAAGGGGGGAAACACACACCTCATCCCCGGCCATAGCTATAACTGATGCTGCGCTGGCAGCAAGGCCATCCACATGAATGCTGACTTTCCCGGGATACTCCATTAGCATGTTATAAATCTGAGCTGCAGCAAAACAATCCCCACCTGGCGAGTGTATTTTTACAATAATGTCACCCGCCTCCTGGCCACTACCGTAAAGCTCCGTCTTAAATTGCTTTGGGGTAACATCATCATCAAACCAAGAAGACTCTGCAATATACCCTTCTAAATAAAGGATTCTTACCACTGGCTCCTCGGCTTCGTTTACCACCCAACGCCAAAATTTGTCCATGCCATCAACCTCCTTTTAGACACAAAAAAAGACGCTATCTAAACGTCTTTTAAAGGGCAAATATTTTTATTTGTCTTCTGCTTTTTCTTGATTAATCTCTTTTCGAACTTCTTTAACTAAATTAACAACGTCCTTTTCGTTCCTAAGGTCTAATCGTTCAGCCTCCCCGGCAAATTCACCTTGAATTTTTTTAAGAGCTTTCATTGCGGCATCAACAGCCTTAATCTTATCTTCCTTTTTAGCCCCCATTAAAACATCCCCCCATTCATACTTGGATTATAACAAGTATATGCAATTGCTGGGATAAATCAAATGTATTTTGTTTCACTCTACATCGCCCCCACTCTCTTCCAAGGCCCTTTTGGCATAGGCCCCGGCTAATTTTAGTGGCAGCATATTTCCATTAGTAAGATATAAATCCCCTCCCTCTTCCTCGGGTATGGGGTCCATGTTCTCCATCCTTCTTACATCATTAACAGAAAAGAAGCCATTTTGAATACCGATGGCATATCCATCCATCCGGGATTTATAATCTCCTCTTAATAGAGCGGAAGCATTAAAGGAAACAAAATACTCGCCCTTTTCCTTACCCTTAAATAGCTTACGATTTATGGCCTGCTCAATTCTAACCAGCCAAGGCCTTATAGTATGAACAACAAAGCTGATGGCCATATTTTCTATATTGGAAAAGCTAGACCGGCTTAATTCGGCTACCATGTGGGGAGGCACTTGGAAAATTCGACAAATTTCTTCAATCTGAAACTTCCGTGTCTCTAAAAACTGGGCATCGGAGTTGGGCATGCTAATGGCTTGGTATTGAAGGCCATCCTCCAAAACTGCTACCTTATGAGTGTTATGCCCCCCATAGGCAGCCTGCCAAGCATCCCGAACTTTTGTGGGATCTTTTAATGTTCCGGATGTGGATAAAATCCCAGTTGGGGTAGCATTATTGGCAAAAAATCTTCCCCCATATTCCTCAGCCGCTATATTTAAACCAATGGCATTTTTAGCCAAGGCCACTGGAGAATGGCCCATTATCCCATCAAAACCAAGTCCTGGGATATGGAGCACTTCATCGGCGTGAAGATAATAGGCTTCACCATCCTTGCGGTAGGTGTAATACAGTTCCCCTTTAGAATCCCGGTCCACCACCATTTTATCTGGTAACAGCGGGTATAACCCCAGTACATCCCCTCTCCCATTTCTAATGATCTGACAATAACTGTTTCCCCAAAGAAGAAGATGAGTCATCATGGTTTCTCGTAAGGAAAAGGAACTCATCTCCGGATTTGGTTCATCGTGTAAAATCCGATATAGGGGATGATCCAGCACCTTTTCTTTTCCTTCCCCATGGTAGCGATAGGTGTGTAAAGGCAAAGAGGCCACCGTTTCAGCTATTATCCTGACACAGGCAAAAACCGTTGTGGTCTGCATGGACGTTCTTTCATTAACTACTTTTCCTGCTACACTTTGCCCCATATAAAAAACCGGTGCCCCGCTTACACTATCTGTCGGTTTATCCCTGGCCTTAAACAGCCTTTTAAATAAATTCGCCATATTTTCCAGTCACCCCATTTCTTTAGGAAGTTCTTTTACAAAATAATCATGTCTCTTTTATCATAAATGGAACCATCATCACTAGGTGGGTTAACAACCGCCCTGGCCAGACCCATAATCATAGCCACAATACCGTCAATTTTTTCGGCGGATTTTTCTTTGTCTACTTTGATGTTTCCAGCGGGGTCAGTTCTCACCACAATATTATCCGCCATCCATCTAAGTACCGGGTGATCTCCGTGGGCGATTTGCTTGCTCAAAACCAACCGCATCATATCTTTAGTAGGTGGTGACATATCTTTAAACCCCTGACCAAAAGGTATTACTGTAAAACCCATCCCCTCTAAATTTTGGCTCATTTGAGTAGCTCCCCAGCGGTCATAGACAATTTCTCTTATGTTGTATTCCTCTCCCAGCCTTTCAATAAACTTTTCAATAAAACCATAATGGACCACATTTCCTTCCGTAAGGTTTATCAATCCCTGCCTATGCCAGATATCATAAGGCACACTGTCTTTTCTTACCCGCTGGTAAAGGGTGTCTTCCGGTATCCAAAAGTAGGGCAAGATTTCGTACTTTTCCCCTTCTTCCTCCGGTGGGAATACCAACACAAAGGCAGTAATATCTGTAGTAGATGATAAATCTAATCCCCCATAGCAGGTCCTACCTTTTAAAGTTTCCGGGTCTACCGGGAAGCTACACTCATCCCATTTTTCCATGGGCATCCATTTGATATCCTGCTTTAGCCACATGTTTAACCTTAACTGTTTAAAAAGAGCTAAATCTGCCGGATCATCTTTCACCTGCTCAAAATGTTCCCTGACCCGTTCTATTGAAATGGTATGGCCAAGACTTGGATTGGCCTTGTACCAGTTTTTTTCATCTGCAATATCTGCATCATCTTCCAATCCATAAATAATGGAGAGAAAAGTTGGGTCTACTCTTTTACCTTCTAAAATATCCTTAGCCTTGCTATGCATTTCCCAGCCATAACCGGATAGTTGGTTACCGGCGGTGGTTAGATATAAAAAAAGAGGCTGGGTTCTGGCGTCCCCTGAACCTGTAGTTAACATCTTTGCTAAATCCGGATTAGGATAGGTCCAGATCTCATCTAATATTACGCAAGAAGCATTAAGCCCCGATTTGGATTTTACGTCTGAACTTAATACCTGATAGAAGCTCCCGGTCTTAGGGTAAACAATTCTTTTAGTTGAGCGCACTAGGTTGGTCACCTTGGATAAAGTTGTGTTTCCTTCCACAAAATTAACGCTGGTGTTAAAGATAATGCTGGCCTGTTGCCTGTCGCATGCGGCCACATACACTTCCGCATTAGGCTCCCCATCAGCCAAAAGCATATAAAGGGCAATGGCTGCACCTAGTTCCGATTTACCGTTTTTCTTCCCTATTTCCAAATAAGCTGTGCGATACTGCCTTGTGCCATCCTCCCGCAAAGTGCCAAAGAGCTTACTTACTAAATCCCTCTCCCAAGGTAGCAAGATGAAAGGTTGACCAGCCCATCTGCCTTTGGTGAGCTTTAATTGCTGTATGAAATTGATAGCATGATTAGCATGAGCCTCACTAAAATACAAATGAACCACCTCCCATTTCTTTAATCATCTTTTACTGTCTTTATAAAATCCTCTGCATTTGGTATCTCCGATAAAAGACTTGCCATGGCATCTCCTTCAATAACCCCACCAGTATTGGAGATATTGAGTCTACTCCGAGCCGATGGGGTAAGCCCCAGCTCCGAGCAGAAGTTTCGCATCTGCTTTAAATTCTGCTGGGCGATAGACACTTGAGGAATTTGCTGAATATACCCCGATGCAGTTTTCAAAATGGAACCATGCTTTGAAATAAATTCTTCAGCTTCTTTCCACCTAGCGTAAGCTTGGCAGTAACCTGCAAAGGCGGCCATGTCTACCCGAGTTAAAAGTCCCATAGCTTCAAGTTCTTTAGAAAGCCTTCTCCATTCTTTCTTAGCATCAGGAAGCAGCCATGACGGGCAGTTTGGGGCTTTTTTCTCCGGTTTGGGCTCATTTTGGTTTAATGGTCTTTTGCCGGGGTTACCCTCTAATACTTTTAATGCTGTAGGTTTTGGTGGTCTTCCCCTACCTGCCATAGGCTTCACCTCCTTTATCAAAACTTATATTTGAACACAAAAAAGGAACCTCGTTTTTGAAGTCCCTTTACTTGTAGTTGTTTTTCTTAGTTTATCTATGGCTCTTTAATCAACTAACCCTTAATCCCCCTATAATTATAGTTCCCCTTTTTAATTTCTTCATGGTCAGCCTCTACCGCTTTCCTATAATCCAGCTCTTTGGTCTCTTTTTCCTTACAGCTCATACAAAGGCAATCCTCATTGAACATGGACATAATCCTTCCTCCAACTAAACTGCCGCCGCAAAGGTCACAAGTTTTCTGTGTGAAAAATCTATCCTCTTTATTCATCTTCTATCACCGTCCTAAAGGCTGAACTGCCATTTAAGTGTCCGAGCATTAATTTTCTGGTATCCTTATATTTCTCACCATTCATCCCCAAGCGAATAAGCCAAGTTCTTAAAGCATATTTGGGGTTTTCTTCTTGGGTCTGCTTAAAAGAAGTCCTTTTTAATGTTTTAGCCAAAGCGTTAATTAAGGCAGTAAATTCACTAAAGGCCTTAATAAGCTCTGGCACCAGGCTTACCCGGCTAAGCCTAAAAACTATGGTATTTTCTACCGAATCAATTTCCAGCCCTTTGCACCTATCTTTTCCTAAGCCGCTTGCAATGTCTTTGAATTCCTCTAAAGTGTTAATCTTTTCTTTGCTCAAGTTTTCCGCAAAGGTATCATCCATAAAGGGAACCTCTGTCCTAAAAGCCAGCATTAGTAAATTCTGTTTACTGTAAAGCATGTTAACGAGATTTTTTAGACTTAAAGCTGTATGACCTTCCAATGGAAACTTTACTTCTAGATTATCAAAAATCTGAGTCTCGTCGTTTCTAAGAGTTTCTCTGACTTCCGGATCTGGCCCTTGTTTTGGCTCCACTGATGTTTCCTCAGTAGTTTCTTCTTCCCCTACTGCCACACCTGTTGGTGGTGCATTTAAAATTTCCTCCATGCTAACTTCGCACCCATCGCTGGTGGTAATAACCCCATGCCGGTCAATAATGTAGATTTTATCTGCTGTTGTGATTTGGTAGTTAAAACTTGGCACTGATAAGTATTTCGGTTTAACACCTAAATGTTCTCCCAGCCTTTTTACTAATTCCTTCCGCGTCATATTTTTTACCTCCCTTGTATTTTGGTACTCTATACATCACTCAAAACACAAGATATATCAAGCAATATATGCATTATCCGAGACTTTTTCTGACTAAAAAAGGGCCTTTTCATGACACCTACCTCCCGTGTTTATTTCGTAAACCTATCTCTCTTTCACTAATTCTTAGTGCCATTTCAATATGTTTTTTATCAAAACCTGCCGCTTTATAGCCTGCTTTAACAGTTTCAAGATATCCCCTACTTGGCAAGTTTAGCTCAATCCTCTCCATCACTTCATCCGTCATAATATAAACCATGGCGGTAATTACCCCACCGGTTTCAAGGTAAACCTCTAATTCCTTCTTTTCATAAAACCTTGGATACCCTTCATAGTAGTCCAGTGCCTTTTCATCACCGGGCAACAACTCCCAAACCAATACCGGCACAAAGTTTCCCTTTTTAGGTTCAATAGTAGCATAAGCGTTATTTTCTCTACCTTTAAAAAGAAGCCGATAATCTTTAATTATACCCTTGCCATAGACCTTAGCTGTTGGACAGCGATAAGCCATTTGCTCTAAATTTAGGTTTGACCCGTAAGCTGCGTTTATAAGTTTTACCATTCTCATTACTTCACCCTTCCTTTCCAAAGAGCCTTTCTTCCCGCAATTTGCCCTTTTGTGGCCTTTGTTTTTTGACCTAGCCCTTCTACCACCTAAAGAGCGGTTTCCCGCTCTGTGGCCTTTAGGGAGCCGCTTTTTTAGTTATGCGGCTCTTTGAAATCTCCAGGCTGCGCTTCCTGCAAGGTGTTTTATAAGATGCTCTCGGCAGTTTTTGAATTCTTCCCCAATAAAGCCGATTCTGTTAAGCCAAGTCCTCATGGCAAACTTCGGGTTTTCAACTTGCGGCTTTTTGCTGCTAGCGCTTTTTTGGGTTAAGGCTTGCTGGTTCATGGCTAGGGCTAGAACAACAAAGCTTCTTATTTTTCCGCTATGTAGACGGCTGGCATTAAAACCCCTAAGCTCCACTGTGCCGCATCCGTTGAAGAAGCTATGAAGGTTGAGAAAATGGTACCTACTTTCGTGGTAATGCCTTGTTCGGCTTTCGCTGTAGCCTTCGTACCAAATGTCCTCTATCTGCTTAAAAGAGGTAGGCTTTTTCCGGTTCATTTTTTCTACCAAGTCCTGGTCCATCTTCTTGCAATAATGCATTCTATTTGGTTCCACCTCTAGGCTTTCATAAAGCAGGTCGTTTCTTGAGTAAATGATGTTAACGAAGTTTCTTAGGCTTCTTGGTGTGTGGTCTGCCCCATTCAAATGGATGTGAACTCCGGTTTTATTAATTCTCTCTGAAAAAGCCCCAGCCTTCCTAAGCTTTCTGATTAGTTCCTGCAAAGTGGCCATGTCCTTTTCGTAGGTTAAAATCGGGCTGACTAACTCAACGCTGTATTCTCTTCCAGCTAAAACTTTCTCCCCATTTACTTTTCTTTGGGTGTAAATGCTGCCATCGTAGACGAATTTCCAAACCCTTCCGTCCGGGGCAGTTACCTTGTAAGTTCCGTAGGAGTCCCTAGTCTCTGTAATGGTTCCTCCTAAATGTCCGGCTGCAACCTCTGCTGCTTGCCTTCTGGTAATTCCGGTAAACTCTACCTCAATGCCAAACTTGGTTTTTAGAAAGTTTCTGTTTTCCACCTGTATTTCCCCTTTCGTGTGTTTTTTTGGTAGTCTATATATCACTCAGAACACACATAATAGCAAGTCATTTATCGAAGAAATACAGCCTTATTTAAAGCTTTTTTAGTTTAAAACCTACTCCACATCTACATATTCCATAATGATGCTTAAGGCTTCATCATAAGAGCCTGAAGCCATAACCCGATCGCTGACCTCCTGGACTTTGTCATTTTGGCCATCAGCTTTTAAAGTTTGACGAACCCTACCAAGGATAAAGAATATGTTTCCATCCTCACCGATTAATTTGCATTTAGGTTTTGATTCATCTGAAATTTTTTTACCGCCCATAAAAAAATCCCTCCTAAAAAGATAGTCACACCATATATCCCTTAAAATGCTAATAATAGCAAGGGAAATTTAGTGTGACTCTATTGCGAAAAAGTAGGCCGTTAGCCAATTGCCAAATCCTTATATTGAATCTTTTTTCCTTCTCTGAGCAAGTAGACATCTTCATCACTACCTACATGTTCGATAAATCTTTTAACCCCAACATCCACAAAGCGTTCTTCTAATTCTATAGCAAAACAAATTCTATCTATCTGCTCGCAGGCTATGAGGGTTGAAGCGCTGCCGGAGAAGGGATCCACAACAATAGCGTTTACGGCTGTGCTGTTTTTAATGGGATAAGCCATTAAGGGCACTGGTTTCATGGTGCTATGGAGCTTATTTTTAGAAGGTTTATCAAACTCCCATATAGTCGTTTCAGCCCTTCCTGCATACCATTTATGCTTCCCCTTCTTCTTCCAGCCAAAAAGGCAGGGTTCATTTCGCCATTGATAGGGTGAGCGACCCATTACCAAGGATTGCTTAACCCACTGGCAGACCCCAGATAAATAAAATCCGGCATCTTCAAAGACCTTTCTAAAGATTAAACCTTTTGTATCTGCATGAAATACATAAATGGACGCATCGTCAGCCATTATACTTTCCATGTTTTTAAAAGCGCTTAGTAAGAATTGATAAAATTCTTCACCTTGCAGATTGTCATTTTTAATGGTTCCCTGACTTCCCTCATAGGAAACCCCATAAGGGGGATCCGTTAATACCAGATTGGCCTTCTTCCCATCCATTAACTTTTCATAGGTTTCGGCTTTAGTGCTATCCCCACACATCAGGCGATGCCTTCCCAGTAACCAAATGTCACTTGGCTTTGAAATTAATTCTTCCTCTAGGGCCGCATCCATATCAAAATCATCATCTGTGACATCCTTATCGTGTACCCGGCTAAATAGATCCTCTATCTCCGCTGCATCAAAACCCGTTAGGCTTAAATCAAAGTCCTGTTCATTTAAATCGTGAAGCAAGTCAGCTAAAGCCACAATCTCCCAATCACCGGTTACTTTGTTAAGGGCCAGATTAAGGGCTTTTTCTTTATCGGAAGGAAGATTCACTACTACGCATTCAACTTCTGTATGGCCTGCTTCTAATAAAATCTTATATCTTTGGTGACCACCTACAATGTTACCGGTTTCTTCATTCCAGATAATTGGCTCAACATAGCCAAACTCGCTCATGGACCTTTTAAGCTTTTCGTAGGCCGGATCTCCCGGTTTTAGGTCTTTTCTTGGGTTATATTTTGCCGGATTAATATTTAAGACCGGCACTTTTCTTATATCCATATTTTCTTTCACTGGACTACCTCCGTTTCTTTTTTGTATTAAAAAAGCCCGAAGACCTAAGTCTGCGAGCTGGTGACCCCCCCCTTGCGAATTATGCGATTTTTTACGCGTTGCCCTGGCGCGTTGTCGTTTCGGGGTTTCCCGTAAGATGTCTACCCCCTAGGGGCGCTAATTGTAAAATCAATTTGACAACTGTTCCCTAAAGCTTTACAATTTAAGTAAGGAACTTTGTTTCCTTACTTATGCATTTTTAGTTGAAAGGAGCATAAAATAATGTTAACAACAAATATAAATGCAGGAGATGGACAAATGGAAAAACGCCGGATTAATATCTCCAGTAAAAGACAGATCACTATCCCCGCAAAATATTTTGATTCCTTAGGTTTAGATAAAGAGCTTGACTGTATCTATTCTAAGGATATGTTAATCCTTTTGCCTGTGAAAAAAGAAGATCCCGCTTTTGCTGAGGAGATCTTACAAGATCTAATCGAGCAAGGTTTTTCAGGTGAAAAGCTATTAACCGAGTTTAAAAAAGCCAATCGTAAAGTTAGGCCTGCTGTTGAAAAGTTAATCGAAGAAGCTGATGAAATTGCAAAGGCAGCCTCTGTAAATTATATAGATCCAACAGACGATATCTTTGGCGATGAAGAAACGGAGGCTTAATAATGCTTCCTGTAGTCTATACCCCAATGGCAGAAAAGTATTTTAAAAAGCTTAAAGACAAGCAGCTAAAGAATTCATTCAAGGAAGCAATTGTAAGTATAAGAACAAATCCCCAAATAGGAGACGCCAAATCTGGCGATCTAAAAGGTATTTATAGCCTCGATATTTACTATAATCGTACGAATTATGAGCTTGCCTATAGGATATCTCAACTCGAAAATGGCGAAATGGTAGTCATCATCATGGCTGGCACTAGGGAAAACTTTTATAAAGAACTAAAAAGATATATGAAGTAATGCTAAGTTAGTCCTTTCTAAATATTTCCAAAGCCGCCATCTTCTTCAGCAGTCTTCTTACTGTGACAACTTTTACAAAGGGGCTGCCAGTTCTTTCTGTCCCAGAAGAGTTTTCTGTTCCCGCCGTGGGGAATGATATGGTCCACCTCTGTTGCCGGAGTAAGCCTTCCTTCTTTTTGACATTGAACACACAAAGGATTCTCATTTAAAAAAGTTTTACTCGTCTTACGCCATTGGTAAGTGTAAAGCCTGGAGCTTTTAAGGTTTTGTTCTTTTGTTACCCGTTTCCTGTGCTTCTCGCAGTACCTGTCATTAGTTAATGCCTGGCACCCGGGGTAGCTACAAATAGTTTTTGGTTTCCGAGGCATCAGTCTTCACCTTCCTCTCCCCTTGGTCACAGCCAGACCAGGAGATCCGTTTATGTTTATCGCCGTTTTCGGAAATGTTAATTAAGGATTTATGATATTCGCTTTCTGGATTGCTGCATTCATAAGCTTTCCAATCCCTATCGCTGGCTGATTCATCAATAGTAGCAAAGCGACAGGATATACATTTGATTTTCATAAGACACCTCCCCGTTTTGGGCATAAAAAAAAGCCCCGATAACAAATTAAATGTTTCAGAGCTTTTCCACTATATTAAATTAGGTAGGTGGCCTAAAACCACCCTAGGAAATCCAGTGTGCCCAACCAGATGCTGGGCTAAATAGTTTTTGCCAATACCCAATCAGAATTTTAATGTATTATAAAACAGGCCGTTCAATCCATTTTCAGATAAATGAAAGCCTATTACTGCGCCGAAAAACGCCTAAAAATAAAAATACGAGATGGTGCAGGCACCTTCTCGCTAAAAACTCCTACGAGTTTTTGTTCATTGCTAGAATTATATACATAGACTACAAAAATAGTCAATGGTTTTGCCATAAAAGTATTATATCAGATTATGACAAAATTCTGCTTATATGTTTTGGGCATAGAAAAAGCCCTTAAGGATTTAATCCCTGAGGGCTCTATATCAAGAATGCTGCGTTTCCCGGGAGTCGTGGTCGATCTATCCCTAGGGCCTATTCAAACAGCATCTGGTGTTCTTGATTTTCTATACCATTACACTTTATAGTATAGCACGGGTTGGCTGTTGCTTCTTGTTGTTTTTATTGCTTTTTGTTGCTTTTTGATGCGTGTTTCATTTTTTTCTCGATTTCTTTTAAAGCACTACCATGCAAACGTGAAATCCAACTCCTATCAAATCTTAATTCCCCGGCTACAGCTTCCCAAGACCAACCGTTAACATATCTCATCTCCAACAGCAACTGGCAAATAGGATCATCCACCTGGCTAATAGTATCCATGATTTCTGCCTTCACACCCACCAGACGGTTAATGTCCCGATTAATTTCTTTTTCTAAATCCACAATTTTGGCTATGGTATTTTCCATATGGCTTTTTGTATTTTTGCCGCCGGACACTTTTTCCTCTGTAAGATTAACACTTACCTTCATAGCCAACGCTCTTAAAGTTTCTAATAGCTCCAGTTTGCTATTAATCCGCTGATCAAGCCACAAGGCTTGAGATAAATATTCCTTAGCGCCCATGCTTTACACCTCCATCTTGTAATACTTTTCAAAGATGTGTTTTTGCTTCTTAGCATCTAAACCTCGAATTCTCTCCAATGCTTTTTCTTGGTCCAGTAAATATTGCTCCTTGGTTTTATAGAAACTGCAGCCTTCACATTGTTTTTCTTTCAAAGCTATGCAGCTATTTCGTTTATAAGCAAAGCAGTCTTTCATCTTCTTTGACCCCCAATCTCCCCGTATTCCCTTTGTCCTGTCATCTCCCGGCATTCCGTTGTGAAATATCGAATCGGGATATTCCACTTCTTTGCTCTTCTCACTTCTGCCGCCATTCCGGTTGAAAGCTCTCGTCCAAAAACCCATAACTCCTGACACTTGCTTAAAAGGATTAGTCCCATTTCCATTCCCAGCTTTCTTTCCTCCGGATCATTTTCTTCTAAAAATTGTGGATACATGAGATGCGGGATGATCGGAACAACGTTTTTGGTTACGGCGAAACGTCCATACCTTCTTGCTCTTATAGTGTTTAGCTCCAAATCCCCGGCAAAGGGGCTGCAGATGAACACTATCTTTTTTCTTCTTTCTCTCTCAATATTAGTTAAAGCCTCATGGGCCGTTGGATCCAGGTATCCTTCTTGGTTATATAAACTCACTCCCATGCTAATGTTTCCTCCCCTTCTTTTTGATTGGCTTTAAGCCTGGCTCTCACTGCCTCAATCAAGGCGCTTTGGCCGGTATCTTTATTATCAAGAGCCGTCATTACTCTGTGATCGATAGTACCTTTGGTTAAAATGTGATGGATGACTACCGTTTGTTTTTGACCCTGCCGCCACAGCCTGGCGTTCGCTTGCTGGTAAAGTTCCAGGCTCCAAGTAAGGCCAAACCAGATGATAGTGGAGCCACCTTCCTGCAGATTTAGGCCATGCCCTGCTGATGCCGGATGACAAAGGGCTAACTGCATGTCGCCCCGGTTCCATTTAGCAATATCCTCTGAGGTGTTAATCTCACCGGCACTAAAGCGTTTTCTGATCCGATCCCTTTCATGCTTAAAGGCATAGTAGACCAGAACCGGTTTTCCATTGGCCGCCTCAATCAAGTCCTCTAAGGCTTCCAGCTTTCTTGCATGAATCAAGTGTGCATCTCCATATTCGTCGTATACTGCTCCACCCGACATTTGCAAAAGCTTGTTCGATAATACTGCAGCATTGGCGGCATCTACATCGCTATTCTCAAAGGGTAACAGCAGATTCCGTTCTAACTGCCGATAAAGCTGCATCTCCTTTTCCGATAACTCTACTTCCACTTTGTTAAAGATGATCTCCGGCATTTTCAAATACTCTAGAGCCTTCATGCTAATGCAAATGTCAGATATCTTCTCATAGATCTTTTCTTCCGCACCTTCGTTAATTGCATAATCAGCAGGTATGCCACCGTTAATATATTTTTGTGGATGAAAGTATCGGCTGCGGTAGCCGCTATAGGTTCTTCCCAATCTCTCCCCACCATCCAAAAGATAGATCTGACTCCATATATCCAAAAGGCCATTAGGAGCAGGAGTTCCGGTAAGCCCCACAATTCTCTTGATTTTGTGGCGGACTTTTTTTAGAGCTCGAAAGCGTTTAGCAGATGGAGATTTAAAGCTTGATAACTCGTCAATGATGACGGTATCAAAATCCCACTCTTTAGTTTTTATAAGCCATTCAACATTTTCACGATTTATAACATAAATATCCGCTTTAGTATAAAGGGCCATTTTTCTTTCCTTCTCACTGCCAAGAACCTTAGATATGGTAAGTCCTTTTAAGTGCTCCCATTTTTCGCATTCCCGGCCCCAGGTATCTCGGGCCACCCTTAATGGTGCAATTACCAATACTTTAGTAGCATCAAAATAGTCATATAAAAGAGCCAATATGGCGGTTAAGGTGATTACTGTTTTGCCAAGTCCCGGTTCTAAAAAAAGCCCTGCTGCTTTATGGTTTAAAATAAAATTTGTAGAAAATGTTTGATATTCATAGGGTTGATACTCACACCGTTTTACCGGCAATGCCATCCACCACACCTCCGATCTCCTCCGGATCGTCTAGGCAATACACC
The DNA here is from genome assembly GCA_029553585.1 of Candidatus Atribacteria bacterium. Lineage (GTDB taxonomy): Bacteria > Atribacterota > Phoenicimicrobiia > Phoenicimicrobiales > Stramentimicrobiaceae > Stramentimicrobium. Next base: position 34,013 of record JAKPKS010000049.1, read on the forward strand.
AAAAACCCTAGCGATTCCAGCTCTTTTTTTCTCTTTATCTGGTTGAGCCGCATCTTCTTCCCCGGTGCTTTGACTTCTACAAAACCAGCCCTACCATAAGGCAAAAGCACCAGCCGGTCAGGCACCCCATTTATACCAGGAGAGATGAATTTATAGGCTCTCCCGCCTCTTCTTTTCACTTCTTTAACAAGCATCAGCTCCAGTTCTTTTTCAGTCATTTCTCTCGCCCTCCACGATTGATTGCGTTCCATGGTTAAATAAAGGCCAATCTGTTATTACATTTCATACAGTTTTACATTCCATCTTTATTTCCGTAATTAATTCTGTAATTATCATTGTAATTAAGGCTTTAAAACTCTTACGCGCGTATAGGTGCGTAATTATCTCTATATCGGTATATATTAACTACTACTACTCCATTAGATTATTTTGATTTCATAATTACCAATTACCTATAAACCCTTATAATTACAGCGTTTCAGCCCGTAATTATATCTTGTAATTATCTTTTGCATGATTTCATCAATTTCAAAACGGGTGTAATTATGTTTAGGGTCTTTGTAATTCATAACGCTATTTAATTTCCTTGGTTAATTCTGAATTGTAATACTGGTGATCGGGACTTCTCTTTTGAGGTAATTCTTCCTCACTACTTTTAACCCTACAAAATGTCTTCTGGTTTCCGTAAATCGGGAATCTAGTCTGCCCTTGCTTATTACCGGCATAGGTTTCCCATCCGCCAATACGCATCAAAACCCCGATAATTTCAAAAGAATCCTGGCGTCTTAAATTGGACTTGTCTTTTCCAAGGCACTCGCACCATATTTCGTGTACACATACTCTCTCACGTCTAATTGTTCCAACAGGAAACTCAGTTCCAAACTCACTCTGGCCAGCTAGAAAACTCCTTCTTTCATAGAGATCCATCAAATCCCATTTCTCAGGTAAAAGTGTCTCAAGATAATCTTCAATAAGGCCCTCTCTATCATCTGACTCCATTGCATCCCGTTGCTCTTCGAAGGCAATCTTTTCTTCCTCCGGTGAAAGGATTAAAGATTCACCATCTTGATAACGATAAAATGCCTCAGCCCAAATTTGGTCCACATCTGTCATATCCCATACACTTTTCTTTCCACCATTGACTCTTACCGGCCAAAATCTTCTGTTTCCTGTGATATCTCTTAAGAAACCACTTATATTATTGGTGCTTCCCACAATTATGCATTGTCTCGGATGACTCTCAACATTTACCCCATAGCTTTGGCGAAACTTATCATCTGTTCTTGTAATGAAAGATTTTACTGTCTCTACATCGACCTTTCGAAGTCCCGCAAGCTCTCCCATCTCCAGAATCCAGTAGCCCTGCAACTTCTCTGCTGCAGATTTATCTCGCATATCGGAAACTGTCAAGCTATCGGAGAACCACTTGCCACCAAGCTTTGCGAAAAAGGTGGACTTTCCTATTCCTTGGGGACCATTGATAACAAGAATATAATCAAACTTGATGCCGGGTTCATATATTCTCGTAACTGCAGCTACTAAAGTTTTTCTCATAATAGCCCTAGTGTAACGGTTATCCTCTGCTCCAAGATAGTCGATAAGAAGGGTATCCACTCTCTCAGTACCGTCCCAAACCGGCAATCCTTCCAGATAATCTTTGATGGGGTGAAATATTCTCTCCGATGCTGCTGTTAAAAGCGCATCTTTTATCTTTGTAGGTGACCAGATGCCGTAATGTCTATCAAAGTACATCTTGAGATTTGCCAGGTCTGCGTCATTCCACCCTGGTTTTACCTGTTTCCAAGGAAGTTTCTTGTTCACATCAATAAGATGAGTCATCTGGTTGTAGGCAACCCCCTGTATCCTCGGATCATTTCTCATAATGGTTAAGATATTTGTGGGCGTATCTTTTACTGAACCATTTTTATTTAGCTCCAAGGTTAATTGCCAGGTAAGATCTTCTTCCTCGACTTCTTCATTTAAATCCCCGTCTTCATCTAATTTTTCAAATTCCTCTCTTAAGTCATCCTCCCGTTCCTTTGCCAGCTGTTTCTTTACTTCCTTATCTTCGGTGCAAAACTCCAGCATTGCTTTATAGGATGGTGGCTGTTTCTTCTCATCCGCATCTTCATCCAGCTCCCCAAACCGATGGATCCGCACCAGGTCAAAGGCATTGCATAACTTTCCGCAAGCCGGGTCTGTAGCATGATGAGAATAGGCATACTTGTTATCATAGATAACCACCCCGGCGGTAGAGTCGGCAGGGATATAGTCGTAACGTTCCGGCATAACACTGGGTTCATAAACTTCCGAAAGAAACTTTTCTATAACTTCCTCGATACTATAGCTCCGGCAAAATGCCCCTACTAAACCACTCTTACTAAGTGGATCCGCCTGCTTTTTAAGAAGCTTATTAAGTAAAGTGGTTTGCCTAGAAGATACCGGCCAGGAGGAAGAATCCTGCCAGTTTTCGTAAAGCTTTAATATCTCATCTGGATTCAGATAGCCACCTTCTATAGCTCTAAAAAAATACTCTCCATCCGATGAAGTGCTGGGCCAATACATCAATCTATTAGGCTCATAGGTGGTATCATCAAATAATTCAATACCGATTTCCTTGGCCAGCCTTCTGCTTACGGCTTGGTACTCATCTGCCGATACCGGCCTCGATAGAGGGATTATTAGCCTCAGCCTTGGTTTTTCCGGTGTATGTTTATGGGTGGAATAGATGCAGCAAGCATACCCATATAGGAGTTCCATATTTTCAGCAATACCTTCTGCATCATCGGCATAGTCCATATCCAAAGTCAGCATGGATCTATTAATGACACTATCTTTTCTGCGCCGACCGTCTTTTAACTTACCGGCTACAAAACCACCCACATCTTTCACATTGTCCTGCTGATATTTCTTCATTTGGCGATATTCTTGTTGCGTTTCACTGGTGACGGTAGTTCGGGAGAGCCTTTTTACAAACTCCTCCCAAGACACCGTCTGTTCTTTCCAAAATTTATCTTTACGGCTGTTGCCGGTGGAAATAACAAACTTCATTAGCTTCAACCCCTTTGTAAAAGTCTTAATTCATGATTTTTGGTAAAATTCACACTCATATCCATCTGCGGTTAAGGGCAGGCCTTGAGCCCACTTTGGTCCCTTGCTCATAAATGAACAGATCTCTTCTACCGAAGATTTACCCTCTGGCACCTCACAGATGACCTCATCATGGACGTGAACCACGATAGCAAAGCCTGCCCGATCCAGTCTTAGCATGGCATCTGCCAACAGATCCCGGGATGTGGCCTGCACAATGTTCTCTACAATCTTGGGGCCATAAGTTTCAATGCGCTCCCATTTCTTAGTAGCACCGATTCCTTCGTAAGTAAGACCTTCCCGGCCAAATTTATTGAGCATCAGCTTGGGCTTTACATACACTAGATTTCTACCTGAGGGGAGAGTCACAAAGAGCATGCCGCTTTGGTAGGTAAAAATAATCCCATGGGTACGGGTTTTAGTTCTTTCCTTAACAGCGGTAATGGCAGCTTTATCAACCTCCCACCAAAAATTAACGATACGCGGATTGGCAGTTCTCCAGTTATCTATTAAGCCCTGCAGCTCATCTTCTTCTACTCCCATTTCTAAAGCTCCCATGGCTTTTAGTGCTCCTACTCCGCCCCCATAGCCACAGGCCAACTCTGAGATTTTACCTTTTTGCCTTAGGGGACTCCCCTTAGTCACTTCTTCTATGGGTACATGAAACATCATGGAAGCAGCTGCTTCATAGATCTTCCCGTGGGAAGCGAAAACCTCCAGCCGCCACTTCTCCCCGGCCAGCCAGGAAATCACTCGGGCTTCAATAGCTGAAAAGTCCGCCACTATAAACCGATGGCCTTCTTTGGGTACAAAGGCGGTTCTAATCAATTCCGATAAGACACCAGGAGTATTGCCAAAGAGTAGTTCGATATCTTCAAACCGTCCTTCTTTCACCAAATCCCGGGCCAGTTTTAAATCTTCAAGATGGTTCTGAGGAAGATTTTGCACCTGCACTAAACGCCCGGCCCAGCGTCCAGTTCGGTTAGCTCCATAGAATTGCAGGAGTCCATGGACCCGCCCATCTGAGCACACCGCCCTCTCCAGTGCTTCATATTTTCTAACACTGGTTTTGGCCATGAGGAGCCGGAGTTTAAGTGCCTCTTTCACTTCCCCTTTCGTTTCCCCCACCAGTTCTTGCACATTTTTCTTAGACAAACTCTCTACCTCAACACCCCGACTGACCAGCCAATCTTTAAGCTGCGCCACCGAGTTAGGGTTTTCTAAACCGGTAAGTTCATAAGCTTTTTCGGTTGCCGCCACACTAAACTGTCTATCGCAGGTTATGGCCTGCATCACAAAATTCATATCCGCCTGAAAGCCTCGGTCGTTGATTTTTTGATCCAGGACATATAAATCATGTTCTGTTTCCGGTATAGGATACTTCTCTAGCTTTTTCCTGATCGCCAGTTCCACTTCAACATCCCGGATATTGTAGGCTTTAAACTGCTCCCACTTTTCCGGTGCATCAGAGGGTAGGTTCCTTGTCCTACCCCCATTAGCTGCAGTGGGCTTACAAGGCATACAGAAATAGCGGATGAGGGCTTTACCTTCTGACATTTTCTGTTCTTCCAGCTGTAGTACCTGAGCTACCCCTTCCAGGTGGAGAGGAAGTCCAAGCATGGCCGCCTGAACTTCACTGCACCGCCAGGAGCTTGGGTCAAGATACACTTCTTTACCTAAAACTCGACAAAGATATTTCATTAAACACACTCGTTCAAAGTTGGCATTAAAAGCTGTCTTGATAATACTTGCATCCATTAAAGCATTTATAATTTCTTCCGGGAGTATCTCACCACTGGCCAGATCAATCAGTTTAATCTGCCCGTCATCGATACTGTAGGAAAAGAGCAAAATATCAAAGCTGGGGCTTTCGGCATAGCGGTAAACCCCACACTTGCCTAGGTCTATATCAGAGAAGGTTTCTATATCGATGCTGATAACATGCATGGGTTACCACCGCCTTCCCTTACCACGTGTTAGGCTAAAAAATCATCATCTTCTTCTATTTCAAAGTCATCTTCTGCCCTGCTGCGTCCGCCAAGGGATTCTCCGTCCCTAATTTTCTGCACATTGCCCAAATAGGCACCGATGCCGCGGTTTCCATTCACATTGAATGCATATAGAGTCATACTTACCTTCCCGTAGCAACCGCTATAAACTTCACTTCTATCCAGTATTGCTTGGACGTTTTTATCTACTATTTCGGGAGCTTCCTTTGAGTTAGCATTAATAAAGTAGCAATTGGCGTAATTAGGATCATCGGGACGGTCAATATCACCATCTCTCAAAGGAGTCTTTAGGTTAGCGGGGATCTTACCACCAAACTTGGCAACTCCTTCTTTCTTCGCTTCTTCCGTAGCTTTCAAAATGGCATTGACAGTATTTTTATCATTCTTAGGGATGATCAAGGAAAGACTATATTTAGGGTCGCTGCCGTTCACACTTTTCGGCTCCCATAAATTCACAAAGCTAAATCTTCCGGGGACTACAACTTTCGTACTCTTCGTTTTTTTACTCATGATAAAATCCTCCTAATTTTTTTATATAAAGGGTGGACTACTCTTCCACTTGAAACTCGACACTAATGGGGTCTACTGCTTCCCGTTTGTCCGTCTCCGGAACCAGGGTTAGTTTGCCTTTGGGTTTTTCCACCAGGCCGCCCAAAATTTCTTTAAACTTGTTCTTGCCCATGAGCTTTTCCATCTCGCCAATGCCGATAAGGGTTTCTTTGAAAATATCATTATATCCGGCAGCTTTAGCTGCTTTTGCTACAGCAACTTCATTAGTGTATTTCCTGTTGGTCCTTCCTTCCACCAGCTTAAAGCCCTCCCAGTGTCGGCCTTCGTTAATGGCCAAAGCTGTAGCATAGGTGTAGATATCACTGGCCCATTTAGATAGCTCCTGGGACAATCCAATAATTTCGGCAATCTCGTCATCAGTTAAAAGGGCTGGATCCTGGAATTCATACTTTAAAAGCTCCAGGTTCTTAACCGCTCTGGCCCGGCACTGATTTTTCGCCCGGCAGAACCTGCAATGATCTCCGGCACAAAACTCGCCCCCGCCGGTACTGGCTAATAGTGCTTTGGGTTTTAGCTCTTCTTCCGCCCAAGCAAGTAGCTCGTCTACTGTTATTTCATAGGTAGAAAAGTTATCTATCCGGGGCTGTACTATGTGCATGGTAACCTTCTTGATGTCATAAAGCATGTCAAAAAGGGATAAGCTCGCTAATGCGTAAAGCATCATCTGAGGATTTTTCTCAGCAGAAATCTCTATGCCACGACCGTATTTTAAATCCACCACATGAAGGATGCCGTTGCCTACCACCACCAGGTCACCGGTTCCAAAGCCATCAGGTACATAGTCACTAAAATCCAGCTTCTGCTCGATTAAGATCTGCGGGTCCAGGCAGCTCTCTTTGGCTTTTTCAATAAGTCCTAAACAGTACTCCACATAAAGGTCCGTCATTTCATCCATCTCATCAGATTGGTAAGAGCTGGTAGGCTTCTTAGAACGGATCTTCAAAGCCTTCTTTAATTTGTGCTCTGCCAGATCATGGGCAGCGGTGCCTTCCTCTGCATAGGTGCTGGTTTCATCCGGAAACTGCTGCTCCAACAGTGCCGATGGCGGGCAAGCCATCCAGCGATGAGCACCGGAAGCGGAATAGATAGAGTGCGCATTATTGGATCCGCTCACTTTAGCTCACCTACTTCCTTCATCGCTTGGGCGTAATACTCCGGGTCCATAGAAGAAAGGTTATTGGCTCCGAATTTTTGAATGATGGCTTTCACCGCCTCCCTGTGGCCATTCCGGTTCTTTTCTGCCATAGCTGCTCTTAATTCTTCCAGGGTTGGTTGATTTTCCTCGACTGAGGTTGCCTCCGAAGTTGTCTCATTCAACTTTGATTCTTCCGTTGGTTTTGCACTTGTTTTTTTCTTTGTTTCCTTAGCCTGTTCATCACCGGCTTCAAGACCTGTAGGTCCATTTGTTTCCATGGCATGAACCAGAGTTTCTATACTTTTAGCCAATGTCCTAAGATCATTAACAACATCTAAAGCGAGCTTAATTCTGCTCATCTTTTGGCACTCCTTTCCATTGTTCATCTGCTTTTTTCAACTCATGGACTTCCATTTCAGTAATGGAAATGGTATTTACACTCTCTCCGGGTACCAATACAACCAAGTTGTGGCCACGGCCAAAGATGGCATTTAAGAAGCGGTCACGAAGCCGGACTTTCCTAGCCGCTAACACTTGACTGGGATCAGACTTTTTAATACCGATTTCCATGTGGTGCTTGGTCTTGGGCTTAATAAGGGCCTTTTTACTCATTTGCTTTCACCTTCCATTTCTGTTAGAATTGAGGCCAAATTTGATGTGAAGCATTTATAGAATTTTTTTTGGTCTCTGTATATAAGTCATGGCAGAGCCAAGAGTAAACCCCCTAACTCAAAAATCTTTTAAATTTTCCTGAAGGCGCTTAATAATTTTTTTCATCCTATTAGTGACGGCCATTTTGCTCACCTTATCTCGTCTGGCAACAGCAGCCATGGAAAGACCTCGGTAATATACGTCCAATACCAGTTCCTGCTGCGGGGGGTCCAGAGAGCGGATTGCCTTCCTTACAGTATCCTTTTCTATTGAGGATAGAAGATGATCCAGCGCATCCTCGCCTGAAGTCAGCATTTCAGATTTGTCGTTTTGGTCAGAACAACTGCGCTGGCGGCGTGTTTCTGCCTGGTCGTTGTTATATTCCAAGCGGTCTTCTCCCCGACTAATTACTAACCACATCCACGGCTCAATCTCGTCTGTGCCCGAAAGCATGTCCTCTGTGATGACAAACTTTTCTTCTTCTCCCACGAACCTATAGGTAAAGGAATCGCATTTACTAAGGTCGAAGGTGGTCTTTTTCTTTCCTACTGAATAAATCGCTTTACCTTTTTCGGTAATCTCAATAGTGATATCGCCTTCCTGGGTTTGGAATTTTTTTAACATGTTTGTTCCTCCTTTGATTTTTTGTGGCTTTAAATAGCCAAGGTGGTAGAATTGGGGGTAAAAATGGGCATAAAAAAACCGCATAACCACTGAAAAACCAGTAATTATGCGGTCTAAGGTAATTCGCTGATTCCTAACTCGCTATAATCGGAAAGTATTTTTATTGAGTTTGTAAAAACAAAAAAAAGGGCCAGATTACTAATAAAGTTAATTATTAGCTATCTGGCCCTTAAGGTAGCTCTATGACTTTAGGCTCCTTCTCGTCTCAGTAAAGCTTTCTCAACATTTTCACTATTTATTGGTTGCCATTTCCCCGTTGCTATATCCAATTTAAATTTCGTGATGGGGGTTTTATCCGCTTTACCTCCCTTCCATGTAATTGTTTTTGTTGTATAATTTAAATCCCAGTAGCGTTTACATACCCTACATTTATGCTGCAGCTTGCCCGTTACTATTTCTCCCTTATATTTAGCTACAATCGTATTAGCGCATGCGGGGCATACGATGTTAATCAATTCCTCCTCATTTTTCTTCATAAGCTCCTCCCATAATTAATTTTTGATATATTTAAATAAATAGCTTAAACTCTTACTTTCTTTGTATTACTCTTATTTAGCCAAATTGCGTAATTGTCAGGCAAAAAAATAATCTTATTTTGTGAATCTGCTAAAAAATCCGCAGCTGCTTTTTCTCTTTGTTAACGTTTTCATGGTCAACTACAAATCCGGTTTTTCTTAATTTCACATAGGCCGCTGTCCTTGAAACTCCATAGGTTTCCGATATAATATCCGGAAGTATTTCTTTAGCCAAAAAATCTTCCTCGAAACCCGTATCCTGTATAATTTGGCCATCTGTTATCCCCTGAGATTTTAAAATCTCTTGTACTAACGGGAAAAATGTAGCATTCGGCATAGCAATAGCAGATGCAAAATAATCTGCATGGTGCTCCCGCCACTGTTCCGCGGTCCGATAGCCACCCTTCCTTCCGAAATTTTCAATATCCGTTCTTCTACAGCAAGTAACTGGTTTTAATTCAGCATCGTGTCCGAATAAAGACATCTGCATTTCATTTCTTGCATAAACACCTTGATGCATCCATAGATGCCCGCCCTCATGCAGACCGGTAAAAAGTTCTAAACCCTCCCTGCCCTCTTCTGTCACATAAAAATCTAAAACAATGGAGTTTTTCTTCAATTTGACCGTATCCAGACACATTTTTTCCTGATCAAAAACCGGTAGCTTTTCCCGGTTGTTGAAAGATGTTACTCCAAGAATTCTCCCTTCATCTTCTTCATAATATATGTGCCTATAATCTAGGTTAGCCCCAAGATAAGATTCAAGGAAATGCTCATATTTTACTTTTCTGGGCTCTTGTAAAAGCTGCGGCTTATAGTCTCCTAATATTATTTCAGCTAACTCATCTATTTCAGCATCGCTTATAATAGGTGTATTATTATTCCTTTTATCCACCCTGTTCCATCTGAATTCGATCAATAATCTTCACCGTCCTTTCGGTACTAAGTTAATACAAGTTTTTTACTCTTGATTCTTGCTCGTTTTTCGGATAAACTGTTTCCAATCTTCTTCACTGATTTCACCAGAATTTGATTTCCTCAGGGCCAAACGGGCCATTTCGCCAATTTCTCCATACATCATAATATCTTCAATATCAGACGGCACTTCTTTACGATCCCTGGCAGCCAAATCAAACATGGTTGCCTTTTCCTCCTCTGTAAGACCTAGTTTTTCAGCAAACATTTCAATCTTGTCTTTGTCAAAGGGTTTTCGTCTGTTATTTTCAACATCACTTAAAAAAGAAAGAGATATACCGAGCATTTTTGATACTTCTTTGAGAGTCAATTCATCTGGATGATTTATTCTCTTCTTTTTAATGAAATCCCCGAATCTCATGTATTGTTCCTTCATCTGTTACACCTCCTTCCACTGCTATGGGGTGATTGTTGAAAATAAACGTTCCAAGTAACAATTTATGCTTTTACCCTTATCCGCTTATTTCACCTTATAGCGTAATTATAGAGCAAAAAAATATCTGCGTCAAGCATTATTTTCCAATTTGTATTAATATCTTAGTATATAATAATCAGGCAAGCTAGATTTCATTATTTCAAATTAACCTTGGGGAGGATATGGATCGTTGCCATGTGAGTCTTTTCTTTGAATTTTTCCGTCTTTTCCGTGAATAATTAGCTCTGTGCCCTGATTTTTACTTATACCTCTTGCTATCTTTTCTGCTTCTGCCTTTGTGTCTGTGTGATGACTAGCTTTTTGACCTCCACCTCTTTTGACATTCCAACCACCATCTGGATTTGGTACTACATGGTGTGTATCCTGTTTTGCCATTTAAGACCTCCTATCACTGGCATATATGCTTGCCTGATTATTACCGTATTTGTTTATCAACTATTCATCCATCGCCCTATGCGCCACATTAGCTTCATCAACCCAATCTTCCTCCACATACACCATCCCGCCCCGGCCTTCAACTTTCCTATTTGGCCCTGCTTTATATAATTTGCAACTTAACGGTCCATAGCAGAATGTTTCAAACCGATACTTCCTCCTACCCCTCGGGTTCCAATTATCAACTATAATTTCTACCGGCATCCTAGCACCCCACATGCAACTACTGCATTTACTATCATAAGTTCTGGCAGCCAGTCTCCGATGTCCTCTTTCCCGATAAACCTCCAGCTCAGGTGCTACTAATTCCCAAGGAGCCGATAAACTTCCCTGCTTCCCTTCTGCTACCTTAGCTAACTTAGATACTTTATAATAATCCACCGGCTCCATGTCCGGATCCGGAACAGGAAGGCATGCACCAGAGATAATGTCATTAACTCTGAAGTTTAATTTAGCTTGGGCGGCTTTGCCGATACCGATGGAAAAAGTGACTTGCTGGTTATCGAGTTCGCCAGTTAGTTTTATGGCATAACCTAAATATGTATGAGAGGCTTCATCAAATGAACGGATTAGCCTTATTCGTGGTTGGATTGATGTAACTTTACCAGAGAAAATTAACTTGTCCATTGGATGGGTGACCTCCTTTGATAATTGATTTATCTAATTAATTCTCTCATAAATGCTCCTGCTATTGAAGCTGCGACCGTTCCATATGTCTCAATAGTCTGCGGTAGGTTCTTTTTCTTTACTTCTTGTTCTGTTTGATTCCATGTTTCGTCACTTCTAATCAACTCAAGGTAATCATATCCTTTATTAGTTAAATTACCTATACTAAATGATAGAAGCATATTCCCTCTTCCGCCTCTATTAGGTTTAAATTCTTTTATCAAACCTGCCTGAAATAATAACTCACAATGATCGCCAATTACTTTCATTTCATAACCTTCTATTGGTAAACCATGTAACAAACCTTGTCCTGGTTCAAATCTTTCTTCGATTTCAAATAATATCTTTCTTATTAGCTCCATATCTCTTTTCATTTTGCACCTCACCCCCCCCAATTTATTACGTCCGAATTGTTTCTCCAAATATTCTGACTTCTCCATCTGGTTAAAAACGAGTAATCTTTCTATCCAAATTCATGCCCATGACGCTGTAGTATCAGTCGAAATAACTAACTTATGAACTGGCTTGCAAACCAGCTTTCCAAGGTTCCTTCATAAATTAAACACCCTTAGTTCTTGTCCACTTAATGTTCTTTATCTATAAAATCAGCTATTGTTGTTTTATCATATTCGTATTCAATCAGCTTGATTTGATGATTAGGTATAATAACCCTCTTGTCACTTTTGCTTTCATAAATCACTACATAATCGTCTAGGTTTGCTAACTCCATCGATTCGTATCTATTTCCATCAATAGTAATAACTGCTATTCTCTTGTAACTTCGTGTTACGCCCCATTTAAAATATTGTCTAAGGTTAAATAATGTAGCATAAAAAAGAAATGAAAATAAATATGCTATGTATGTTGCCCTATCGCCAAAACTTTCTATGAAAAATATGACCCCAAAAGTAAAAAACCAGATAACCAATATAAATATCGATATTAGAATCAACCTTAATTTTGTTTGTTTATTCCGAAAAGTATCTATCAAAAATGATTTATGAAATCTCAAATGACCATAAGTAAAGAATATTATCCCTGCGCCAAATAAAATCATTAAAGGCCATCTATAATTAATATCCAGATTTATACCGGCGATGTTTAAAGCCATAATAAATGAAAGAGAAGAATTAAAGAAAATGGAGTCAATAATCCTTATCCTATCATCATTAAATGACAGATGCTCAATTGTTTTCCTTTTTCTATCTTTCATATAGCTAATAAAAAAGGTAGTACCAGCGGCAGTTAATATACTTATTAAAATAGTTACAATATGCTTTAATATCTCGCCTGGCACTGTTTATCAATCCTCTAAATTATTCTTCTCAAACCTCCAAGCAATATCTTCTATCCCTAACCCGGCTTTCCGGCCCAGTTCCTGTTCTGCCTTACTTGCATCAGCAAAAGTTATCGCAATGTCTCCGGACGTCTGACGACAATTTTTTAATTTAACTTTCAAAATCCGTGTAACAATTTTTTAACATCCCTATCGGATACCGTGACTCCTAATAGGTTCCTTTATTATCAATTGCTCTTTCAATATAATCGCCTAAATTCTCCTTAATGTCATTATAAACATAGGTGCTGGTGGAATGCGGTGGATCATAACATTCAACGTAATTCGAAAGCCGATGACCATCTTTATTGTAAAGACTATAAAACGGATTTGCTCCTTTAGTTGTCTGATTACCATCAGCATCTTTTAAGCCGTGAATATAAACACCCACAATTCCTTTGCCTAGTTCATATGCTTTTTCAATTTCATATTTGACCCATTTTCTTGTCGATGTAGATTTCCCAATTAACACAACAACACAGGAACGCTTGGCCATCTGCCCATCTATCCACTCTTTAATTTTAGCATCTGATTTATAGCGAACTTCTTCCCAGTCATTAGATGACCATGTAGATGAATTGTCAACGATACCCATGTTTTTTACTTGAGCAGCACGCCAATTATCGGGTGTGTAGTGGAAACTAAAAAACACTTGCCTTTTCGCCATATCATTTTTCTCCTTTACATTTATTTGAATTTAATATCTCACCGAATCAACTATCTTAACGGTTAGATTAACCAAATCTTTTGGGTTAACAGTTGATTCTAAGTCTAAAATGTAATCTTTCAAATATGAGAAATCATTGATATTTTTTTTAATATCTTCTAATATTTCTTTTGCCACATATCCCGTGCAACTTAATGGAATTATTATCTTTCCCAATGATTTAGCGATTTCATATTCTTCCCAGCATCCATCTGCGTTTATAATCATCCCGTCTTTTTCCTTGTTTCCAAACATAAATATTGCTATCCCTACCTGAGTGAGCATCTCTTGTCGATATTTTGTAAATAAAGTTTTCCTTTCATCCGGATTAATAATACCTTGTGGAAAGGGTCGCAAACATAGATATTCATCTATATGTTTATATTTAGTTGTATATATCTCATTAAGTGCCCCATTTATAATAGAAGAACCAATCCCCAAACCAAAACCCGTTGTAATTTTATAATTTCTCTTCACTAATTCCTTAGCTAACTGAAATGCAAAATTCCCAGATTTTACATTATCCCAAGGCGAATCAAACTGTTCCACACTACCGGAAATAAAAATGTTATTCTTATATACGGATATCTCTATCTCCCTAAGAATATCTGTTATCTCCTCATATTCGTTTATAAAAATAGCCTGAATACCATATCTCTTTAAGTCTTTCTCCCGAAGATCTTGCTTTACTTTTCGGTAAACAAAATCCTCCTCGCTCTCACCTTGTTCTTTTTGAACACGTTTAAAGAAGCAATAATGATCACGTTTATTTTCATCAAGCAAAGTATGTATTCGACTAAGTATATAATCTAAGTTTGGATCTTCAAAGCTAAAACCTACAAAGAGAAATGTTTTAGAAATTAAGTCGCCCTGTAATGCAGTTCGAAATAGTGGCCGCTTCATATCATATCTTTCATAATCGTCCTTTGTTAAAACTGCATCCGCTGGTCTTTCAACATCCCCATGCATTTTGTACAAAACAGCATCTCTATTAGGGAGTGTAATGGCTAACTGATCCTTATCTATCTTTACTTCAACTTTCCGGTTATTCCCTCGCAATCCATCCTCCAATAGTTGATCATAATTAGTAGTCCAATAAGTATTTATGGGAAGTCTTGTGAGAATGTTTATGTTCTCATTATCTTCAGTCCCATTATTAAATGTTTCTATAATTGCTTGGTTAATTGATGCCCTAGTTCCTCGTTCATTCCTGTGATATTGGGCAACCGCTAGAAGATCATCTTCTTTTTCAATATTTAAACCAATGTCGCGAGCCAGTGGTTTCAATAAAGTCTTCCAATCTACAAATCCTGAGGCTCTTGATAACCCAGCACCAGCAAAAACTGCTGCGTATCCCTCCCGTACTGCCTTAGAATAATTTCTAATTAATTCATTTACTGAAACCAACCAATATCACCATCCTTTCCTTTTCACAATTAAATATAGGGTCGCATTTTTTATTTCTTTCATTAACCTGACCCTACAGTCCTCTTTCATATTGATAAAATTTGATTTTCATATATCAACATCCCAATGTCCCACTATAAATTTTCCCGATACCACTCAATCGCAGCCTCGATCCCCTGCTCAAAACTCCACTCCGGCTCATTTCTTTTTCCTCCATACCATCCGGTTAACTATGCCGGTATAGCTCTGAATTATCTTCACAACCTTGGTACTCACATTCTCGTCCACATAGTCTGGCACTGCAACTCCCAGATCATCGTTCTCACCCATCGTTACAACCAAATTTACAGCCTGCAGCACCTGTTCCGCAGTAATGCTTCCGATAACAAAATTACCTTTATCCAATGCCTCTGGTCGCTCTGTGCTTGTCCTAATACAGACTGCAGGGAATTTGAAATAGGATGCCTCTTCCGGTAAGGTCCCACTGTCTGATACCACACAAAAAGCATTTAGCTGCAAGTGATTATAATCAGAAAAGCCAAAGGGTTTTAAGCTCCTCACATTGGGGTGAAACTTGAAGCCTCTTTGCTCGATAAAATTAGCACTCCTGGGATGGGTGCTATATATAACTGGCATGTCATATTCCTCTGCCATGGTATTAACGGCACTCATTAAAGCAAAGAAATTCTCCTCAATATCAATATTCTCTTCACGATGTGCTGAAAGCAATATGTATTTGCCTTTCTCCAATCCCAGCGTTTCCAGCACTTTGCTGTTCTTTATCTTCTCTATATTGGCAGTCAGCACCTCAGCCATAGGAGAACCAGTTACAAAAGTACGTTCTTTGGCTATGCCCTCATAATTTAGATAGCGCCTTGCATGTTCACTGTAGCAGAGGTTGACATCAGCTATATGATCAACGATCCTCCGGTTGGTTTCCTCAGGCAGATTCTCATCAAAGCAACGATTTCCGGCCTCCATGTGGAAAATAGGTATTTTTAATCTCTTGGCAGGGATAGCTGATAAAGCTGAGTTCGTATCTCCCAGTATTAATAAAGCATCCGGCTTAACCTCGCTTAAAACTTTATAACTCTTCGCTATGATATTTCCGATAGTCTCGCCTAAGTCCTCTCCCGCAGCCTCCAGATAATAATCAGGTTCCCTTAACCCCAGATCCTCAAAGAAAATCTGGTTAAGAGTATAATCCCAATTCTGTCCGGTGTGAACTAATATATGTTCAAAATATTTATCACATTTTTTGATAACCTCTGATAGTCGAATAATCTCCGGTCGGGTACCAAGTATAGTCATCAATTTTAGTTTCTTTGTCATGGTTAAACCTCCAGGAAATATGTATCTGGCTTCTCAGGATCAAAACACTCATTTGCCCACATAATAGTTACCATGTCCGAATTACCTAAGTTCTCTATATTATGTGTATAACCGGTGGGTATATCTACTACCTCTAATTTTTCCCCACTGACATGGTATTCGATAACCTTATCTGAACCAACTTTGCGGAAGCGAATAACTCCTCGCCCGCTTACCACCAGGAACTTTTCATTTTTAGTATGGTGCCAATGGTTACCCTTAGTGATGCCAGGCTTGGAGATATTAACTGAAACCTGGCCACGTTCTGGAGTGCGTATCATTTCCGTAAAGCTTCCTCTGTTATCTTCGTTCATCTTCAGCGGATAGCTGAACTGATCTTCCGGTAAGTAACTAAGATAGGTGGCATATAACTTCTTGGTAAAAGCGTCTGCCATATTAGGAATAGAAAGTTCACTGCGGCTATTCTTAAATGAATTTATTAACTCTACGATTTCCCCCAGCTTGATGGTGTGTACTATCGGTACAATGCAGAAATTACCTTCACGGGTTTCCTTGCCATTTAAAGCCCTAATCAGATCTTCCACCACATCATCTATATAAACCAGGTTCATCACCACATTAGGGTCATTCACATTAATCGGTAAATCATGAGCAATATTATGACAGAATGTTGCTACTGCACTGTTATAGTTGGGGCGACACCATTTTCCGAATACATTAGGTAAGCGATAGACTAAAACCTTGGCTCCAGTCTCTTTTCCGTATGAAAACAGTAGGTCTTCGCCAGCCTTCTTACTCTTACCATAGGGGTTGTCAAGATCTGCCTGAATTGATGAAGTTATTAAGACGGGACATTTATTATGGTTATTCTTCAGTGAATTCAACAGCTCCGATGTGAAGCCAAAATTGCCCTCCATAAACTCTTCAACATTCTGAGGACGATTCACGCCAGCCAGGTGGAATACAAATTCACAATCCTTAGTATATGTGTCTAAAAGTACCGGATCAGTGTCAATATCGAACTGATAGATTTCCAAATCCTCTAATCTTTCAAGGGTAACGATCAAATTTTTACCGATAAATCCTTTCGCTCCTGTAATTAGTATCTTCATATTTTATAACCATTCCTCTCTTAAGGCATGAAAAAATTCACTTATGCCTCCCGGTTCTCCTACTGCTTTTCTAATAGTTCTAATCTTTTGGTGTTACTTGCCTGTTTTCTTCCAGTTATTCAGCTCATTATTTATGTAATCAAGCTGTAGTAACTTATCCTTTATCTCTTCGACATTTAAGCGATAGGTATTATGGGAGTTATATTCTTCTGAAGTGGAAAGGCAAACATTACCCTCCACAAAATACTTATCATAATTAAGATCCCGCTTATCAGCAGGGACTCGGAAAAATCCTCCCATATCTTCGGCTTTTATGTATTCTTCCTTGGTCAGCAGGGTTTCATATAGCTTTTCACCATGGCGGGTTCCAATAATTCTTATTTCATTATCAGCGTCAAACAACTCTAAAAGAGCCTGAGCTAAATCCCCTATAGTACTGGCTGGGGATTTTTGCACCATGATATCACCCGCCTGGGCATTAGCAAAAGCAAAGACCACTAATTCCACCGCTTCCTCCAGGCTCATTAGGAACCTAGTCATGTCAGGATCAGTAATGGTCAGTGCTTGTCCGCTTTTAATCTGTTCTACAAAAAGAGGTATAACTGATCCCCTGGAAGCCATCACATTCCCATAGCGGGTACCACAAATAGTTGTCCTATCCGGTGACACAGTCTTTGATTTAGCCACCAAAACCTTTTCCATCATTGCTTTTGAAATACCCATAGCATTAATAGGATAAGCTGCCTTGTCGGTAGATAGACAAATTACTTTATTAACCCCTTTATTGATAGCAGCAGTTAGAACATTATCCGTACCAAGTACATTAGTCTTCACCGCTTCCAGCGGAAAGAATTCACAGGAAGGAACCTGCTTTAAAGCAGCTGCATGAAATATGTAATCAACCCCATGCATAGCATTCTTCACACTCTGTATGTCACGTACATCTCCTATGTAAAACTTAATCTTGTCGTTTTTGTATTGTTTACGCATATCATCCTGTTTCTTCTCATCACGGGAGAAGATACGGATTTCCCCAATTTCAGTTTGAAGAAAACGGTCCAGGACTGCATGACCGAAACTGCCGGTGCCGCCGGTAATCAATAAGGTTTTGCTTTTAAACATATGACTATCTCCCTGTAGTTTTTTATATATTTTTAGTTAAATTATTAAAAGACCCTAAAACACAAAAATACTCCAAACTTCGAAACAATGCACAACTAAATGTTACATTAAATCGACCCGTCTGAGAAGGTAATGAAGAATTTTTTAGGAAGCTCTTGCAAATATACGTCATAGCGAATCGATTGAGAAAGGCATGCTCGAAACTGCTAGCACCGCCTGTGATAAGTGGCTTTCGTTATGCACATGTGTCATTTATTAGCTATTCTTTCTGTAAACCATCCATAGTTTCTAGTATCTTTTTTGCTTGTACGATTGCACTTTTCTGTGTTGTAACATAATTTACAGCGTTATTTGCTCTATTTATAGCAGCATCATTGTTGTTTTCTAGAACATCAACTATTTTCTCAGCTAAGGATTCTGCTGTTGCTTCCTTAAAATAATTAATGTACTTATCATAATCATCTGGAATTCCATCTAACTTATAACCAATCATTGGTGTGCCTGACGATAGATATTCAAGATTCTTTGATGGAAAGCTATATTTTGTAAATCTGCCACAATTAACGCGAGGATTTATTAATAAATCTGCACCCTTTTCTACGCTAAGTAAGTCTATCCTATCTATTTCACCCTTAAACCTTATTCTAGGGTCTATTGCTGCTTGTCTAACAATTTCTCCCTCTAACGAACCCCTTCCGAACAAAATCAACCTATAATTAGGATTCTTAAGATAAGAAAATGCATCTAACAGTAATTTCACTCCATAGTCAGCATGTAACCCTCCGGCGTATACAATTATTTTTTCTTTTTCTGAATAATCTCGCCTTGCTTCAACAATGGTAAAACCCTCTGTTGCCAACCCTTCAAAAACACAAAAATGCTTAGCATTTATTTTTTCTTGCATATGCTCTGAGAAAAAACAATATGCATCAACATACTTCGATAAATAATTAATCTTATTATCTATAATACTTATGGCAATTCTATTTTTAGTTTTTGTAAAACCATTTTCAGAATTAATATACGTATAATTTGGTATATCTGGAACGATAATGCATGTTTTTATTCTGGGGTTTTTCTTTTTCGCATACCTCATGGCCTTAAGAGAATATGTTGTTAATGCATAAGCAACTAAATACTTCTCTTCTTCTTCTTCCAAAATCCATCTATGTATGTACTTTCTTGCTCCCCAAAATAACGATGTGGAATGTAAAAACGGTATATTTATGTATGGAAATATTATATCCTTTTTATTCAACCCGCTGGCATGCTCAAAATTCCCAGTCGTAATTAAAGGTTTTATATAACCCTTTTTATATAATGGAACTAAAAGCTTGTTAATTATATGAACTCTATTACCAATGTTTTCTTCAAAACCCTTAATCAATTCATTTTGAATAAAAGATATATTCTGGCTTCTGTGCTTAGTAACATATTTATCATATGTTGTACTTGAGTTTGGATATAAAATTGACAAAAAGCAAACATCCTTCAATTCAACACCTCATATTTGAATTTCATTCTTATTTTTGATTGCTAAAAAAGAGTAAATGGTTTCTTTCATATAAAATAAGAATCATTGTTAAACTTTCTAGATACCCTTCCTTACGTATTGAATCGTTAGCACAAAAAGTTAAAACTCCGAAAATATTTCCCTCTACACTTGCTGTAAGAACAAATCCACTTTTTCACTCACTGGTAGTAAATAACCGTTATTAATTTGTGTCAGAAAATTGCATAGAATTTCTTTGTTAAATAAGCTCTCTTCTAATATTTTTATTTCTACAACTTTTGTATCATTAATCAAAATGTTTTCCTCCCTTAATTCCCACAATATCTATGAGTGTTGTAAGCAAATATCTAAAACACTCGAGTTTGAAAACCCATGCCATCGCTACATATAAAATAATGCCAACACATACCTGAATAATTAAAGTAAATATTACTGACATGCCCAACCATTTTATACTGTAAACTACAACTCCCATCACTATTGACAACAACAGCGAGGGGTAGATATCACTCCATTGCTCCTTGTAACTATAATGAAGTAAATCCTTGTTTGGATAAGCATTTATGAAAGAAGCAATGATTTCACTCACAACCATACCTAAAGCAATCGCATATACACCATAAAATACAGTTACTGCCAATATTGACAGACCAACGATTTTCTTAATGATTTCGAGTTTCAAATAAATATCACTGCGCCCTAACGCCTTTATCGCCTGTAGATTCGCTGTATATATCGGCATTAACGCATAGCTAATACAAAATATCTGTAAAAAAGGTACACATGGCAGCCATTTATCGGTTAGTAACAACTTGACCAACGGCTCAGCTGTAACAGCTAATCCCACCATCATAGGAAAAATTATAAAAGAGCTGGTAACGATTGTACGCCTCATCATTTCTTTTACCCGTGGTCTATTATCCTGTTGGGATGCCAGAACTGGTAGCATCACCGACTGTATAGATCCATTAATGTTAGAAACAATAAATGTTGGAAACTGCTGCCCTCTATTATAAAAACCTAACATCGCAGGATTATACATTTTACCAATAATAAGACTGCTTAAATCCAGATAAACAGCATTTATTAAAGCTGACACCAACATCTTCCATCCGAATGAGAAAAGACCGTTCACCCTTTCCAATGAAAAAAGCAAACGCGGTCTCCAATTCAATGTAAACCATAAAATCAGCATTACAAATAGTTGATTGCATAACTGTTGCCCAACCAGAGCCCATACTCCATAGCCTGTATAAGCCATATAAATACCAACTGTACCAGATATCAATATAGCCCCTGCACTGCTGAAAAAAAGCTTTTTAAACTGTAGATTTCTTGCTATAACAGCATTCTGAATCGAATTAAATACACCAAAGAATAAGGTAATGGACAATACTCTAAACACTAATGTGATCTCAGGTACTCTATAAAATGCAGCGATGAGCGGTGCAGCAAAAAATAAAACTATGTAAATCAAACAAGCTATCAATAAGCTCAAAAAGAATACTGACGAAAAATCAACTTCATCGGCATCTTTCTTTTGAATAAGAGCTGTATTTAAACCGCTCTGGACAAATACACCTGCAATTGAAGTAAATATCACGACTAACGCTATAATTCCATAGTCTTCTGGAAGAAGCAGTCGCGCTAGAATAATCTGAACAAGAAATTGTATTCCCTGGCTGCCCCCCCGCTCCATAAGCTTCCAGAACAGTCCTGACAAGACCTTTTTTTTTATGGTTTGAGCTTCTTTCATTTAATTTCCTCGTTTAATTATTTAGTGCCAAGTATATGTTTGATATTAAGTCTGTGAAATAATAACTTCCGAACATAGTTATAATATATACATTAATCTATCTGCTAATTTAGGTTTGAATAAATGCGTGAATACTGCAGTTATTAGTTTAGTAACTTGAGGTTTTATCGATGAAATATCACAATAGTCATTGTCATTAGGAATTGCATCAATAAAATTCATTTGTTCATCAAATTTTTGCCCTCTCGGTTTAACTCATTAAGGGATAAAACTCAACTGTGGTTACGGGGCTATAGAGAAAAGATTTATTTGACTCTACATATTATATCGCTGAATCGTTCACTATTGTTTTTTATAGAATGATTTACTGTCGCGAGCAATATCGCATTTGATACGTAACTGTAGCGGTAATTAAAATCGTAAATGCATTTGCGCAATATGACATTCAATTCATTGCTGTCCCCCGCAATAATTGCCGCTTGGTGCTTTGCCAAATACTCAACAAATGGATATTTGCGTGAAGCGTATACAAGAAATGGTCTTCCACTAGAAAGAGAATCGGCAATTTTTGTTGAAAATGCAGTGCGAAGATTCTTTAATCTTTTGGGATTCTCGCAGTGCAACAGCATGCTGCTTTTTTGCATCAGTTCCGGTATTTGCTCATAAGGTACAATACCCTTATAAATAACATTTTTATTTTGGCAGACCATATCCTGTTCTTCTTTTGAAATAAACCTACCATAAATAATCAGCCGGGCAGACAGGTCGACATTTAATAAGACTTGCGCAACCTCACAAAGCATTTCTGCCCTACCCACACCCAAATTTCCGCAGTAAAGAAGAGTAAACTCTCCTGTCTCAGTTTCAGGTCTGCTAATTGGCACAAATTCACTTGATGTGTATATAGTAGCGCTTTTCGTAGTACTTGGATAACGAATTCGATAATCATTTTCAAGAACTTCTGTATTATATACACAATATGAAACGGATTTCATCAGTCTCGCATGTTGCCGTCTAAGCAAGCATTTTAAAAGCAAATGCCATGGAGAGTATCTTTTTGCACTGCTAAATAATTTGTCCTTTAGCACGTAGTTTTCAGTACTGAAAAGAATCACTGGTATCTGAAATTTTATTCTGATTCGCTCAACTATTTTATACATAAACGGCGAATCCCCCGCCTGAAAAATGATCACTTCAGGGCGAAAATCCTCCAGAAAGACATCAAAACTTTTATTCCACCATCTAAAACTACTCCAAACAATATTTCTTAAAACTAATAAAAAGCAGGTACGCTTCTTTTTGGAGATAGCCGGTTTGGATTGAGAGTTTTCTCGTTTTTCATTTTTTACTTTCCTGCCTAGGAAAGCGTTTAAAGCATCAGTGTCTGATACGCAAAAGCAGTTCATGCAAATTGAGTAATTTTGCTCACCATGTAAGTAGAAATGAGCAATTTGCTCAGCATCATAAGATTTCAAGAGTTTTGCCATGGTTCTGCCATTAGAAGACGACTCAGCAAGACCCTCATTTGATATCAGTAGTACTCTAGGATTACCCATTTCCCGTCAGATTCCTTTCACCGTACTTCATTTCATTTAATACGTCTCTATCAATCTGTATTTCTAAATAATTATGTGGTTGCTTCTGCTTTTCAACAGGTGGTTCCTCCATATAATCATCACCAAACACTTTACGTAAAAAAGCATCCGTATTCTTTGGGATACAAACCCTCATGCCGCAAAATTCGCTATATGTTCCTGTGCCAAATATTTCTATCGGATGAATCTGTTTCCTCCATGGATAATTATGGAGATATAAGACTCCATATTTTTTCGTACCATGGTTCTCCTTTGTACAAAGTCTTTCAATCTGATCGTCTATTGTACTGCTCTTAGCAAATACAAGCAGAAGCTTTATAATTCGCTTAAAAATTTTATATCTGTCGCTATTATATCCAGCTTTAATTGTTCTGAGCGTCATAAGTTTACGAATCCGCCATGCTCTAAAATTCATCTCTCTAGTGTACAAATGATTCACATAGTCAATTGGAAATATATCTATATAAATACCATCGTGCATTTCTATCCCTGCGCATGCCTTCTCAATAATATGGGTTTTATCCATTCTAAGCTTCAAAATACAACGAGAAAACAAGTGGTCGGTTTTTGCACTTTGGAGAAAAAAACCTTCTAATGGTTTTTCATTCCACAATCTTTGAAATTTTTCGTAATCCTCCCTGAACATGGCTACGTCAATATCGTTATCCCAGGGTATAAATTTCTTATACCTTGCTGTACCAAGTAATGCTCCGCCAATCAGATAATAAGTCAACCCGTTATTCTTGCAATAAGTTGAAAACGCTCTTAATATATTTAGTTCTGTTTCTTGAAGCTCTTTTAAAGTAGCCTCATCCACTACAGATTTTTGTGCTAGCGATTGCATAGTCATCTCCCTCTCTCACCCTTATTACTCAATATTGCATTCCGAACATACATAGGAATCACAAGCGTGAAAACGGTCAGTATTGTGCTGTCAACAGGCGAATAGAAATAAACGGTTGTATTACTGACCATGAACGCTGCACCCATAAGTGCGAATGCGGAAAACACAGCACCCCAGAATTTATCGATTCTAATAAATGAAATCCCTGATGATATGTTGTATATAATAGCCGAAAAAAGCAAAAGCAACCCACAAATTCCGTTAGTTACTAATACTTGAATATAAGCATTATGTAGGCTCGAGTGACCAGTGCTTAAATTAATTATCTCCTGAGCATTTATATATCCGTGTCCGAATATTTTTTGAAGTGTATTACCTTCCTTGAATATTTCTATCCCTTGATTGAATAGGAATTCACGTCCAGAATTAAAGTCCGCCCTAATTACAATTCTATCTATAAAACTTTTTAACTCAGGCAATGAGAAGTATAGTAGAAGTAAAATTCCCGCAGTCAACAAGATTCCTATCATCAGCTTTCTTTTACCAGACAAAAGTGCAATTACAACAAAAAATGCAATGCAAGCAATCTGTGCTGTTCGTGAAAAAGTAAATACCAAATTGATGATAAATATTGACAACGCGAAAAGATAGAATATTTTTTTTGTGTGCGATCGAGAAGCCTTTTGATAACACAACACACAAGCGATGATTCCAAAGACAAGGTACATCGCATACTCATGATTACTAACGAAAAATGATGACAGCGCATTTCCATATGCACTTGTGATTGAACTGGCTCCCAGAAAGTATTCTGTACGAAATACAAAACTATAGAGTGCCATGTATAACACAGCGTATATAATCCATTCCAAATACTTTAGATACTCTTTTTCAGAGATTTTCATTCGATTTCCTACACAAAATGTCAAAAAGAACAACAGTATGGGGAATGTGTAAGAAACCAAACCACCTGCCGTAAAACTCCAGTTAGATATAGCAGTCCCAAGCATACACAAAATTAACACTATGAGCACGCTGAAATTGCCTATAGTTCGCTTTCCAGAATACTTAAAAAACTGTGTCCCCAGAAATATAATCAATACTACTTTTATTGCAATATCAATGGATGATCTGGCAGAATATGTCTGTATATTTTGCCAGATAACCATCACGATCCAATATGTAAATAACGCCTTATGTATGCCTGTATTCTTTGTTATCATGTCTCATCCTTGATTATCTAAATATGTCTCAACATAGTCATTAAACGACATCATCATTCTGTATGCCTTTCTTCCATGCTGCATCCATTTCCATCTATCGCTTAACTTAATGCTTCCGCTCTTTATCGTCCTGATCCAAAAATAGGTCATCCAAACATAAACTGTCCTTTTATGTGCAGCCTCATAAAATGCTCCTTTTCCAAAAAAGAACCGCTCATCATAACCAGTAAACCAACTTGATGTGTCAAAGGATATTTTACCGATACACTCCTTGGAAACATAAAAAGTTAGCCCTTTCCTTTTAGCTTCCCTCAGCCACATGCTGTCCTCACCAGATGGGAAAAGACACCCTCCTCCAAATAGAGTTGTAAACCAAACATTCGCCTTTTTTATCGAGTTTAATCTAACTGCAATTCTAATCCCACCCCAAGGCATTCTTTCCCATGCATGACACCTACGAGTTCGGGGGTATTTTTTTTGCATTCTTAATTCATCATATGTATCTAAGTGAAATATAATTATATCTGCATCAGGATGTGCATCAAATTCCAATAATATTTTTTGTTCAAGATCATCTATATAACACACATCGTCATCGGCGAATAAACATATCTCAGCATCTGCATAGGTCAAGGCAAGATTACGATTAACGCCAACTCCTCGGGTAGCAGTAGTAATCATCCTAGCATGGTGACCATCGAACTCCGTTTCTTCATAAGATGTAACATCTGCTTGATTTGCAAATATTACATCAGAGCATATATTCATCTCTTTGATTTTTGAGAAGTCTTTCTGATGCATGGTAACGCATAATATCTGAAATCTACTCATACATAAATCCCCTCAATTACTAACCACTTATTAAGATAAGATGCAATTACGCTTAATGGCGTATCATATATAATAATCATGATAGTAGCTATGCTCAAAAAACAGAATACAGCTTGATTCACAAAATATACTCCCTATAATCCTTGCTAATATCAAAAACTTCTGCATGCACAGCTGCTTTTCTTGATTCTTCACTAGGCAACTTCATATAATCGCCATATCTCAACTCCAGATACTTTTTAATATCCGTAGGACCCATTAATAAGATATCTTCAAACGTTACATCAACTGGTTCTCTAAACATCTCTTTATCAAATATCCCTTGATGAAATTTTGCCTTGGTTATCCAGTAACAGTAGGCATATTCACGCTTTAAGTCTTCATACTTATAAATTCGCTTGTAACATAGATTGGACAGTATACTATTAGGTAGGATTTTTAGCATTTTAAGTGCTACCTTTTGTAGTCCAGTTTTAGGCTTCCAGTTTCTCTGTGAAAGCGCAACCAATGTAACGAACTTTGATTCATAGTATATGATTTTTTGCATAAATCTGCTGGTCGGGCATTTATGTAGAATCATGATATCAACATATATACCATGGTGCATTTCTTTTCGATCTTTAAATACTTCTTCAATAAATGTAGTACCGTTCATACGAACTTTGGCATATTCCAAGAAATTTTCAGTAATACTCCACTCCTGAAGGACAAACTGGTCATTGTTAATAGTATTGAATACGTTTTTAAATTTTTCATAATTATCCGGGGTCATAAAGATATCTAGATCATCATCCCAGGGAATGAAACCTCCATGTCTTGCAGCCCCCAGTGCCGTCCCCCCCATAATGTAATAAACAATCTGATGTTCACGGCAGATTTTATCTATGAATACCATTATTTCCAATATTTTATTTTGTACATCTTTAATTGATTGTTGATTCATACAACCAAACCTTCCATCTAAATTCCGGCGCTGGTTCCTCTTTTTTAGATCTATTTCTGGCAATCTACTCTACTTTATAGTTTTTTAGCCAAATAGTAGAACCTTTCCATAAGCTTCTTCATAAAAGGTATTTGAAGCATCGTTTTTGCCATCGCTTTAATACCTTTAAATACAGCGTTTTTAGTTTTAGCTATTATAGCGTTACTGTTCCATCTATGGGGATGAGTGCTTAGAATAACTGACGAACCGTTTTCCATGACCCCTAGTACATCATCTAACGTATCAAGAGTAATATTTTTATCATCACTATTTACGATATCGTTTTTTTCGGGATCGTAAATGATTTTCCATCCATATCCAGCGTCAGAAATATATTTATACTCTCTTCCAAGCCGCGGTTTAAAATTGACCATGATTTCAGTAATATGTTTATATCTTGCAGCTATGTTGGTATCACGGAAGAAGTCCCTATTAGAAGTATATCCCCTTCGTTCAACTACAGGGTTCCCATGCTGGCATACCGTTTGTACAGAAAAGCCATAATGCTCAAATATCTCAACATTTCTTTGAAACTCATTAACAGCTTTTAGAATATCACCTTTATTGCTATCCATTACGTCATGGTGATAAGAAACCTCATGACCAAGTTCCTGGATACGCTTTAGGACCGCAATGTTTTTACTACTATTAAGCAAATAGGCTTGTACATAATACGTTCCTATTAAAGAATACTTATTTTCAATCAGAGCCAAGTACAAAGCTTTCTTTGGATTGGTTTCTACATCATGCTTCAGTAAGACAAACTGACTGTCGGGCTTCTCATTTAATAGCATTGATGCCGTTAAGTTAGTAAGTCCTTTCTTGCTCAATATCTTACAAAAATCATCCCACTGCTTATGAAGAAACATTATTTAACGCCTTTATTATCTTCATAGATTTTATTTAATACCCCATTTAAGAGTGTCGAAGAAACATTTTTAGTATAGGGTAGGTATTCTACACATCCACCACGCTCACGCATATGCTCATCAACTTTTTCAAATACGTCGCTACCCTTCCAGTCGTCACCAACAAACATTACATCGAAGTGGTACTTTTCATATGCTGAGATTTTATCTCTATTGGTTTGTGGAACCACTTCATCCACATATTTAATAGCCTCAACTATGGCTTTACGTTCATCAAAAGGTATTACTGGTTTTTTATTTTTGTATTGTTGTACCAATTCATCAGTACTAATGGCAACTATTAAATAGTCGCACTGCTCCTTCGCGCGCCTTAAAAGGTTAAGGTGACCTATATGGAATAGATCGTAGACACCTGCTGTATACCCTACTTTGTATTTCTTTTCCTCTTGCATTCTACCTGTCCTCCACTATTCTTTAGTACGTGCAAACTTTTGAAAAATAAACCCACGCAAGTTGTTCGGCATTACTACCTGGACTATGAATCTTATAATTACATTAAATAAATATCTTTGAATACCAATTATTTTATTTTGCAACATATACTTTTGTAATCTTGCTTCACTTCTAAAGTATTGCCATCCGCCACGCCGCTGGTACATATCGCTGCCAACTCTAACGTAACATAGTAATTCATTGACATTTCTAAATTTAAAGCCTTTTTGCATCATCCTGATCCAGAGATAATAGTCTTCTTCACAATACCAATCGATATAGCCTCCAGCTTCCAGTACATCATCTTTCTTAAACATTACTGTCACTTGATTAAATGGACATCGTTTTTTTAGGTATTGTTTAATGTCCGAATCTTCCTCAGGGACTTTACGAATTCCAACGGTGTTGCCAATATCATCGACAAATTCTACTATGTTCCCACCCACAACACTTAATCCGGCTTCTTTTCTAAAGCATTGAATTTGTTGTTCAAACCGATCAGATACGCATATATCATCTGCATCCATAATAGCTATCAGGTTATGCGTACATTGATCGATACCAGTTCGGCGAGCCTCACCATGTCCCACATTTTTTTTCAGATACACAACTTTGAGGTATTCACACTTATTTTGAATAACGTCAATAGCTTTTTGAATTGAATCAGGGATAGGCCCATCAACAACTAAAACAATTTCATTTGGTGGAATTGTTTGATTTATAATGCTTTCCATTGCTGTTTTGAAATGATTCGCATTATCTTTGCCATAAACACATATTGATACTGAAAATTTCATATGCTCCTCTTTTTAAAAATAAATATTTTATTTCCTTGCTTGACTGTTATTGACCTATTATGGCTTTATACTCATCTAAACAGGCAGCATATTCATCGACTGTAATCCTTTTATCACGTAACAAGTAATCTCCATAATCTTCTGCAGTATCCATACCTTCTGCACTAACGCCATCTCTTTGGAAAACTTTAGCGACTGTCATAAAAATAATCTTCCAATCCTTTAGGAAGGTAATTGTATCTATATATTCTGAATCTAGTAAAAGCTTTTCTTCCCATGTTATCCCATTACGCCCATTAACTTGTGCCCATCCAGTTAGTCCCGGTAATACAGAATGTCTCTTCCTTTGCTCTGGCGTCATAAAAACCATATCTCTAACAAGCTGTGGCCTAGGCCCAACAATACTCATATCACCCGTTAAAATATTGAATAACTCGGGTAGTTCATCAAGCGAAGTGCTTCTGAGCAATTTGCCAAACTTAGTAAGCCTCTCTGAGTCTGGAAGTAGTTCCCCATTGTCATCTCTCTCATCCGTCATTGTTCTGAACTTATACATAGTAAATATCTTCTCATTTAAACCGGGGCGTTTCTGCTTGAACAGCACTGGGCTACCTAGCTTTACTCTTACTAATACTGCTATTATCAGCAGACAAGGAGCTAACACAATAATTGCGCATAAAGACAAAATAAAATCCATTGGTCTTTTTATGTATTTTCTATACACCCCGCCATTATTAACTAGCTGAACACTATTTGTTCTGACCTCAGTTTGCATCTACATCACCATAAATTCTTTATTAACTCACATACTCTCTTCAAATCCCCATCTGTCATCTTCGTATCACTCGGCAGACATATACCATTTTCAAAGATCTTTTCACTTACATCTCCGCCGATATAATCATATTTTTCAAAGAATGGCTGCATGTGCATGGGCTTCCATATTGGCCTTGACTCAATATTCTCCTTCTCCAAAGCTTCCATAATATCCAGTGGTCTAACTTTTCCGCTCAAAGTAATACAGGACAACCAACAATTTGGTTCGTTCCACTCATTAATAGGCATGAACTGAACATCTTCAAGTCCACCAAGCTCTCTTTTGTAGAAATCAAATATATATCTTTTCTTCGCAACTCTCTGGTCTAATACTTTTAATTGTCCTCTACCGATACCAGCTACAATGTTACTCATTCTATAGTTAAATCCTAATTCGCTATGCTGATAGTGCCTTGCTTGGTCCCGGGCTTGAGTTGCCCAGAATCTAACTTTCTTAATTTTCTCTTCATTATTAGATACAAGCATCCCACCGCCTGATGTAGTTATGATCTTGTTACCATTAAACCAAAACGATAACCGCAGATGCATACTATATATAGATTTGTCCTTTACAAGCAATTCTATATATTGTGTATATCTGCGGTTCTCATCTTCGCCTAAAAATATAAAAATAGCGAGGATATCCATTTCATTACGGAAAGGATGCTCGCATATGTATTTGCAAACGGTACGATATTTTCTATTGTTTCGAACTATTTGTATTTCTAATGAGGTACATAAAATGAATTCGCAATTTACAAATTTGTCGAAAAGTTTTTAGGGTTATAATCGCAAAACATAACAGAAGATTTCACTGTGAGTATCGCTTGGATTTTTGCACACCGTATTACAACTTTATCCGCTTCATTCAAAATAATAATTAAAACTATGGATTGTCAACCCTTTTTCGTACAGAAATTATAAGGGATGGTATTGTTTGAACTGCGCCGGTGTCATGTACCCTAAGGTGCCATGCAGGCGGATATGGTCAAACCAATGAACATAATCCGCCCATTCCAACTGAAGCTGCACCAGGGTATCAAAACGATGATTGTTTACGAACTCCGCTTTGACGATTTTAAAGGTCGCTTCGGCTACGGCATTGTCATACGGGCAGCCCTTCATGCTCAAAGAACGGCTAATATGAAAGCTGTCCAGCAATTGGTCGATGAGGGCGTTGTCGAATTCGTTCCCCCGGTCTGTGTGGAATATCTGGATGTCAAAGAGGTTTCCCCTCACCGTGGAAAAGGCCTGACACACTAGCTCGGCGTTCTTGTGAGGGCCTGCGCTGTACCCAATGATCTCACGGGCCCCCAGGTCCAAGAGGATGCAGAGGTAGCACCATGCGGCTCCGACCCGGACATAGGTCAGATCACTGACCACGCAGCGCCCCGGCTTCTGGCCGGCGAAATCCCGGTTCAGCAGGTTGGGAATGGGCGCCTCATTGACCTTAGAAGTGTGAACGCGGAAGTTTTTCCGGGTATAAGCGGATACGAGGGCCCGCTTTTTCATGATTCTCCCGATCTTCCGCCTGGAAACCGTCCAACCCCTGTCATGTAATACCTGCTTGATTTTGCGTTGTCCGTACACCCGGCGGTTATCATCGAACGCGGCTTGGACAGCTTCCTCCAGATCGTGCTCGTCTTTGCGTTCGCGGTGTTTGTAATAATAGGAGGCCCGTGCAATGCCTAGGCATCTGCAAAGCGCTGATACTGAGTATTTGTGGGCATTGTTTCGAATCACATCTACTTTCGTGCGAATATCAGCGCCACTTGCTTTCTAATCGCGGTACGTCTTACAACCGCGGCAGTTTTTGACAGGTTTGCAGCACTGGCGGTCGATGCGGATATGCAGAATAAATGGCGATATTTTCTCAAAACCATCAAAGGGCAAGAATTACCTTTTTCGGATGTGATATGCGACGTTGATGTATTTTTGCGTCCCGTGTGGAATGCGATAGTAAATGAGGATGAATTTATCGGAGAATGGAGCGCTTCTGCCACGGTTTGGATGACAGAATACTTAATAAGGGATAAATGATATACTTAAGCGGCTGATCGGTATAGCCGCAAGTTATAGCTCAATGGTTTTTCTTGAGTATAACTTGTATATTCCCATCGGAGACAATGACTTTTTCCACTTGATCATCAAAGACACCTTTACAAAATGTCTCCGTTCCAAGTGCATCAGCAATCTTCTGCAGAAGCATTTCCTCACGAACTGAAGGGTTTTTGCAACCA
The DNA here is from genome assembly GCA_029553585.1 of Candidatus Atribacteria bacterium. Taxonomy (GTDB): domain Bacteria; phylum Atribacterota; class Phoenicimicrobiia; order Phoenicimicrobiales; family Stramentimicrobiaceae; genus Stramentimicrobium. The sequence continues at coordinate 66,152 of JAKPKS010000049.1, forward strand.
TTGCCGTTTTTCCCTTTTTGACGCTCCCTGCAATTCCACGCCTTATAATGGGTCTTTTTGCGGGTAGTGTAGGTTCGGCGGGTATAGAGTGCTCCGCATCGTCCGCAATAAAGCATTCCATAAAGAAAATGCACATGATTTCCGCAAATATAAATTTTTTCATCCCATGATTTCTTTTGTCTTGCAATCCGACTTTGCACGCTGTCCCATACCTCTCGGCTGACAATGCCCTGATGTGAGTTTTTAATATAGTAGCTTTTATAAGGTATTCCGATTTGCGGAGTTTTTGTGAGATAATCTCTTGGTGGCTTCTTTTGAAGAAGGGTGTCTCCAACATAACGCTCATTTCGCAGCATTTTATAAATACGATCTGCAGTGAACTGCTTGCCGCATTTTTTAGTTTTTGCACCTAAGGTATTCAGTTCCTTTGCCAGTTCTGTAAGTCCTTTTCCTTGAGAATAGCCATTAAAAATATGGCTCACAATCCATGCATCAGGGTTGGGGATAAGTTTTCCGTCTTTATTCATATCATAACCCAGGATGCGGTTATTCCCTAAACGGTATATACCTTTCTTGAAGTTCTGTTTATACCTCCACCGAATATTTTCACTTAAAGAATGGCTTTCCTCCTGGGCAATCGCCGCGAGTATTGAAAAGATAAAGTCTGCCGTCGGATCCATGTTGCTGATCTGTTCGCGCTCAAATCGCACCTCCACGCCGAGTTCTTTAAGTTTCCGTGTGTATGTTTGGCAATCAACCACATTCCGCGCAAAGCGGCTGATGCTTTTGGTAAATATGATGTCAATATGACCGGCGAAAGCATCCTCCATAAGCCGCATGAACTCCGGTCGGTGCTCGGCGCTGGTTCCGCTGACCCCTTTATCAGCATAAACTCCGGCAAACTCCCATCGGGGATTCTGACCGATCATTTTTTTATAATACAGTACCTGTGTATCAAAGCTTTCCTCTTGTCCCGGCTGGTCTGTACTGACACGGCAATAGGCAGCAACACGGGTTTTGTCCCTTTCTATTCCCGCTCGCTTATCAATAACGATTATTTCATTCATCGCAATCCACTCCTCATCACGTTTTGTCGTATGTTCGCTCTATGCGGAGTAGATTGCAAGTGCTTTCTTGATAATTATCGAAAAAATTAAATATTCACTTCATTCACTCTGAAATAGTGAATATTCACCGATAAAGAGTGAAATTCACTCGGTAAAAACGAATCTATTGATATATCCATTCAAATGATTTTGGTGCGAGTTCCGCTTATATTAAGAGCATAATAATCAAGAAAGATGTGAGCACTTTGCCATTGCAAACTAAATTACAAATAATCATAACGAAAAATAGCTGTCTGTCACAACTGCTCAATCAAACGCAGCCGGTGCCCCAAACGAACGGTTGCGCTTGTTGGTTAAACAGCATAAAAAACCACCCGGGTTGATTTTGCTTGATAAACAAGCGATGAATCAAACCGGGCAGGTCTGCTGTTATTTATGTTATGACACCGTAATATTAGGGAAG
>JAKPKS010000172.1 GCA_029553585.1 Candidatus Atribacteria bacterium
CAATCACATTAAAATTGCAGAATACTTTTATTTAGATGAATTCCAATGTCCCTGCTGTCAGCAGGTTATGCTCTATTCACTTTTGTTGGAAAAGTTAATTGAGTTACGGTATAAAATCGAAAAACCAGTAATAATAAATTCTGGATACCGTTGTCCATCTAATAATCTGGAAGTGGGTGGGGTACCGAGCAGTTACCATCTCCTGGGCAGGGCTGCTGATATCTTTGTTCCGACAATGGCTCTAAAAGAACTTTTTCAGGCGGCCAGAGAGGTTGGTTTTACGGGAATCGGATACTACCCTGCCCGGAATTTTTTACATCTCGATATTCGTTCGTCGAGCCCTGTCTCTTGGCAGGGCTAATTTAAAAAAAGGAGAAAAAAATGGATTGGAGTAATATTACAGAAGTAATTACCAACCAGGGTTTCCCGATAGCCCTTTCGATCTTTTTAATTTTTCGTATTGATAAGTTTATGCAGGAACTTATTTCCACTCAAAAAGAGGGCTATCAGCAGATTTTTAAACAGGTTTCCATAGTACAAAGAACTTTAACGGAGCTTAATCAGCAAAACCGGGACTACTATACCCTTTTCTGCTCTGAAATCCAGAGGGAATTAGCAAGCATCAAAGCCCGAACCAGAGAAGCTTCTTAGCATGTACGCTAAGAAGCTTCTCCTTCATTCCTCCTTATTATCCTTAATTACTATATCATTATCCTTTATTTTATCCCCTATTTCTATGCTGCCCTTTCCCCCGTCCTTTTTTTGGCTCTCTTTTTCCTCACGATATAGGGCTGCAGATATTTGTTGTGCTGCAAACTCCAGCAAATCAATATCTTTTTCACTATAGAGTCGGGCGTTATTGTAGCTCTGTAAGGCAAGTACTCCAATAGTGTCCTGGTCAAGCTTGAGTGGAACCGCCAGCCAGAGATGTGTATTGGTCATTACATCCCATGGCTCGATATACCCATAAGATAGCATTTTCCGATAACGTTGGAAATCCATTAATACTGGTTTCCCAATCTTTAGCACATAGTGGAAAATGCTCTGCTTATCACAGTAACGCTGAATAAAAATCTCATCATCTCCGGCAGCTTCATCTGTATAATAAGGAAAGGAGAGTTGTCCTTGCCCGGTATTCTGCAGAGCTATGTAGAAATTGGTTGCGGTGATAACATTCTTTAATTGCTCATGAACCAGTGGAAACATCTCGGATAGAGGGAGATGAGAGTGAGTAATTTTAGATATATGATACAAGGCTTTATTAGTTTTCCGCCCCCTTTTTAAGAGGGAAATATCCTGAAAAGAAAAAATCATACCTGCAATGCGATTGGCTGTTTGATTACAGGTTCTTTTAACTAATACCTCAATCTGAGTACGATCTTTGGCACAGATAGTTGTTTCAAAAGATATTTCGTCCTTTGTATCCAAAAAAGAGTTTTCTTCTGATTTTAAACACCAGATTAAGGTATTGCCTTTTAATTCATTTTCCTGAAAACCAGTTAGTG
>JAKPKS010000173.1 GCA_029553585.1 Candidatus Atribacteria bacterium
TTTGACATACATCGGTTTGCTGCTCTTTTTATTGTGGAAAGATACACAAAGCTTATTACACAAAGTTTGTGCTGGTTTAATAGGTTGTTTTACTCTCTGGAGTTTTGCCCTGATGTTTTTTTATCTACCCGCTACCACTCAAGGTAAAGCTCCCCTATGGGATAATATTGCCTCACTGGGCTGGATTGTATATGCCAGTTTTTACCTCTGGTTTTCTCTTATTTTCACTGAAAAGAAAAATATACTTAAAAACAGGCTCATCTATCTCCTTCTTTTTGCACCACCTCTGTTTTTTATCTATAAAAAATGGACAGGGGATCTGATTTCTCATTATATTCTACAAAGCTGGGGCTGGGCTGGTATCTGGTCTAATTCCATCTGGACTTACCTGTTCTTTTCCTATTATCTGATATTGGTATTAACAGCCATAGGAATGATCTACGATTTTGGGAAAAGGACCAAAATACCATTTAAACAAAAACAAGCTCAGATTATATTCACCACATCTTTTATCTCCCTGACTATTGGGTTTTTTACTGAATTTTTGCTGCCTTTACTGATTTTAGTCCAATTACCAACTTCAGGTAATGTGGTAAATTTAATTCTATCTACCGGCATAATTTACGCCATAGCCAAATATAAATTAGTAATGCTTTCCCCTGGTTTAGCCGCCAGGCAGATAATTTCCACTATAGCTGATTCTTTATTAATTATGGATAGAGAGGGCCATATAGATAGTGTAAACCAGGCACTGCTCAACTTATCTGGCTATCAGAAGAAAGAGCTGTTAAAAAAGTCTATTGGATTACTATTTCAAAAGAGTGATATAGAAAAAATATGTCCCTACCCATCTTCCTTTAAGGAGACCGTAAATAGAATAGAATTAAATTTAAAGACTAAGAGCGGTAAGCAAATCCCTGTCATCTTGTCCTGCGCACCCATCATTGATGATATAGGGGAAACAGCAGGAATTGTTGGCATACTTACTGAAATAACGGAGTTAAAACGGGTCCAGAAGATATTACAAAATAGTCAGGCAGAGGCACTCAGTCTGTTTCAGCATAGCCCGCTGGCTGGCATATGTCATGATGAAAATGGACTCATCTTAAATATTAATAACAAGTTTACCGAATTGTTTGGTTATACATTGGGGGAAATGAAAGGGAGAAATATTAACGAAGGAATGATATTTCCCGATGAAAAAGCAGTTCAGGAAAGCGAAGAATTGACCCGAAATTCTTTAGCCGGTAAGGATATCAGGCATGAGACAGTTCGGCGGAAAAAAGATGGAACATTGGTTCCTGTCTATATTACGGTTGCTGAAGTCCTGAAACAGGGTACTGAAAAAGCAATTATTGCTTTTTACCAGGATATAAGTAAAGAGAAAGAATACTTAAAGAAAGTTGAGGAAAGCGAACAAAAATTCCGAAGCCTTTTTGAAAATATGCCTGCTGCCTATTATCAAACTGACATTAAGGGTAATCTGCTGATGATGAATCCCTATGGGATAAGATTGATGGGATACCAATCCTTAGCAGAGATTGTGGGGAAAAGTATGGCTGAGGATTTTTATTACCAGCCTGAGCAAAGATTAAAATTTTTAGAAGCTTTACAAAACAATGAGGGGAAAGTGGCTGATTATGAAATTATTTTAAAAAATAGGGAAGGAAAACCTATAACTGTTGGCACCAATAGTCGGTATTATTACAATGAAAAAGAAGAGATTGCCGGCGTAGAAGGTATCTTTGCTGATATCTCAAAGCGAAAATTGTCAGAAGAAGCATTGCGCAAGAGCAAGCAGGAATTTACCAGTCTCTTTCAAAGCCATTCTGAGGCATTAGTTTATATTGATAACCAGAGTAATATTTCAGATGTTAATAGACGTTTTACTGAACTATTTGGTTATAGCCTGGCAGAAATCAAAGGTAAAAACATAAATTCTGGAATTATACATACATCTGAAATGATAAGTGAAGGGAAAGAACAGGATAGGATTGCGCTTTCAGAAGGGTACACTAACTACGAGACAATACGGAAAAAGAAAGATGGCACTGTTTTTCCGGTTTCCATCTCTGCCTCTCCGGTCATAATTGATGGCAAAGCTATGGGGATTATTGCTACCTATTTAGATATTACTGAACGGAAACGAACCGAAGAAGCATTACGTAAGAGCGAGCAGGAATTTGCCAGTATTTTTAACAGCAATCCTGAAGCAACTGTCTATTCTGATGGAAAAGGAGATATTATTAATATTAACCCTCGTTTTACTGAACTTTTTGGTTATACTCTGGAAGAAATAAAGGGTAAGAACATTGATTCTGGCTTGATCCAACCACCTGAGAGAATTAAGGAAGCAAAGGAATTAACCAACAGAGGGTTAAATAAAGGATACCAATACTTTGAAACCATCAGGAAGAAGAAGAATGGCAGTCTGTTTCCGGTATTAATTAGCGGTTCTCCTGTTATTATCGATGGTGAATGCAAAGGAATAATAGGTACCTACTCTGATATATCTGAAAGAAAAAAATTAGAAGAGCAGTTAAAGAAAATGGCTCAAACTGATACCCTTTCCGACTGTTTTAATCGCAGACATAGTATGGAATTATTAGAAAGACAGATGAAATTAGCTAAAAGGAATGGTTCTCCTCTTCTGGTAGCCTATTTTGATGTTGATAATTTAAAGGGTATTAATGACCGTTTTGGGCATAAGACAGGAGACCATGTTTTAAAAGAAGTTAGTCACTTATTTAAATCTACTTTCAGGGAAGTTGATATTATCTGCCGTATGGGTGGGGATGAGTTTCTGATAGTTTTTCCAGATTCCTCTCTTCAGCAAGCCCCTCTTATCAGAGAGAGGCTGGCAAAAAAGTTACTTACCTTGAACAAAAAAATAACACAGGGGTATCAAATCGAATTAAGTGTGGGTTTTTCAGAGCTTCAGCCTTCTGAATCAGTGTCGGTAGATGAACTCATTGATATAGCTGACCGGCAGATGTATGAAGAGAAATTAAAAAAGAGAAGAAAATAATTTTATTTTTTTGTCTAAAATTATTTTTTTAGGGAATAATAATAAGTAGAAGGTTAAAAATTTAATAACAGATCATAATTAATAATTAAACTGATAAGGGCAAACTATCCGAAAGGGTAGGGCGCAAAGTAATGGGCCTAAAGTATCACTATATTTACTATGGTTGCCATATTGCCGGTTTATTTTTTGTTGTAATACCCATTAGCTAATAAGCTAAACGACAAAATAAAGGATCATTTTAAGATAGTCCTGATAGATTACTACTTATTCTGCATAAAGCAGAAGGAGGGGATGGTTATGGAAAACAAGGTAATTAAAGAAATGGAAATAGCTTTATCCCGTAATGCCTTAATCAAAAAATATCAATATTTAATTTCCAAAATTGCCCTACAATTTGATAATATTTCAGATGCCCGTCATAATCTGGAAGAGGTTGGTTATTTGGGTCTGTTAAATGCTGTTAACCTCTATGATTATAAAATCCACAAAGTTAGCTTTAAGACCTATGCCCAGATCCTGATTACTGAAGAGATGCACCAGTATCTTCTGAACCGTAATCGCCAGATCGATTGTCCGGATTGGCTACAGGAACTTAATGAGCAGGTAAATGATTTTGTGATACAATACCGGGAGAAACATCGGTGCTTTCCACAGATAAGTGAGATTGCCTCTCATTTTAATATTACTGATAGCGGTGTACCGGAGATACTGAAAGCCCGTGAAGCCTTGCGAGAGACTTGCCTTTCTTTTAATAGGGAAACTGCCTCTGAATCAGAACATTTGAAACCAGATTTAATTAAGATTAAGAACAGAGGTTACCAATCCTTCAAATTGCCCATCGAAGATGTAATAGTCTTAAGGAGAGCCTTTAAAAAGATAAGAGAGATAAAGAAGGAAATCTTCTACTATCTCTTTGTACTGGATTTAAACCAGACTAAAGTAGCCCGCACCCTCGGAATTTCTTCTGAAAGGGGAAAACAAATTAAAGAAGAATTACTGCAAAATTTACCATAGAGCTGCTTTTTTAACTATTTATAATCTTTGTGCTAAAAATTAATAAACAACTGCATTTTCCCATCTATATGCTATAATAATAAATAAATTTTCCGTTTTTAACAGAAGATAACCATTATATACCATGAATAAATAACATATTTTGGTGAATTATGAGGGGAAAAAGAAAAAATATAGTCTTCTTTTTAATTAGTTTTATCCTGCTTTCCTTTTTGATGATAGCCAATAAATTGTATAATTTCTCCTCAATTATTTTTAACTTCCTCTCTTTTCACCCCGATGAAGCATGGATTGATTTGTATACCAACTTACTGCTGATGTCCCTGGCTGCTTTAATAACTCTCCTGCTCTTTATAATTACTCTGCGAGAGGACCGTGTGGAAATAGAGAAACCAAAAATCCAGGATAAAGATATTATGAGTAACCTTGTTGATGAAATGCCGGTCTTTTTTGTAACTATTAATAAAGATGGAACCACCCGTTATATTAATAAAACAATGCTCATAGCCACCGGATTCCAGATAAGTGAGGTAGTCCAGAGGAGTTTTGAGGAAATATTTATAATACCAGAGCAGCAGAAAATGATACAAAACATAATGCTCAGTTTACATAAAGAGGACAAGCCGACCTATAATGATAATATAATTCTTACTAAAGATGGTCAGGAGTTATGGGTAAGATGGTATTCCCGTTCAGTTTTTAATGATTCCGGAGAAATGCAGTATCTTATCAGTATTGGCGTTGATATAACCGCTCAGAGAAAGTCTGAATATGAATTAGATAAACAGCAAAAGATCGAACAGCTTTTATTTGAGACTATACCTATTGGTATTATATTCAGAGACAAATCAGGCAGGATTGATTACCTTAACGAGCAGGCAGAGATAGTGATGGGATTGAAGTCAGAGGAATTAAAAGGGAAAAAATTCAATGATCCACAATTTACAGTCTGTAATTTGAAGGGGAATCCTTTATCAGAGGAACAACAATCTTTCGGGCTGGTAGAAAAGTCTTTGAAACCACTGTATGGTCTTGAACAGCTTCTAAAGTGGCCTGATGGAAATATAAAATTTATATCTCTTAATGTGGCGCCTATTATTGATGATAATGGTGTGATGCAGGGCACGGTAGCTTCTTTTTCAGATATTACCGAACAGAAACTGGAGGAACAGGAGAGGGAAAGGTTGTATCTTTTAGAAAAAGAACAAAGTAGACGAATTGTTTTGGAAAATAAGATGATTTATGACCTTATCTCTGAAGAGGATTTTTCCTCAAAATTAACACATGTTTTAGAAATAATTGCCCAGATCATGCCACATGATGGCTCTGATATCACCTTGTTGGATAATAACAGGATTGATGTAATTGCCATATATGGGTATAAAGATTCAGCCAGCCATGATATTGTGAAAAACCTGAGAAAAAATCTGAATAGTTATACAGTTGAACAGGTTGTTATGTTAAACAAAACACCAATTTTTATTCCCGATACTAACCAGGAGTCTCGCTGGGTAAAAACTCCAGGTTTCGAATGGATTCGCTCTGCCATGAAGATACCTCTCGTTTTTGAGGGAAAAGCGCTGGGCACTATTGGTTTCACCAGTGAAAAACTTAATGCCTTTAATGAAGAAAGCCTAAGCAAGATTGAGAGTTTTGTCCATGGCCTTTCCATTGTTATTCATAACCATCAAAATTATCAGCAATTATTAAAAACCAGAAATGATATTATTTCAACTATTACCAAATTGGTGGAAATCAGAGACCCTTATACCCATGGCCATCAGGAAGAAGTTTCGAAATTAGCTACTGCTATTGCCCAGGAGATGGGATTGGATAAGAATACCATTGAAACCATCAGGGTTGCCTCTTTAGTTCATGATATTGGTAAGACCATTATTCCTTCCGAGATATTGAACAAGCCTGGCAAATTAACTGAACTGGAGTATGGATTAGTTAAACATCATGCTCAATCAGGATATGAAATATTAAAAGATATCTCCTTCACCTCTCCTATTGCTGAGATTGTTTATCAGCACCATGAAAAAATCAATGGTTCAGGGTATCCTCGTGGGTTAAAGGGTAATGAAATTATGTTGGAAGCACGTATTCTGCTGGTTGCTGATGTTTATGAAGCTATGTCTTCTCATCGACCCTATCGCCCTGCTTTAAGCAGGACTGAAACAGAGGAAGAATTAGAAAAAAATAAGGGTATCCTTTATGACCCTGAGGTGGTAGATGCCTGTCTTAAGGTAATACGAAGAAATCCTGTTTTATCTCCACCTGTTTTACCTGACTGATTTACTAATTTCCAATTTTTACAAAAATATCAAAAGATGTACCAGTTTTTATCTACATTATTATGATAGAATAAATTATTACTCGTTATGTGTTTTGCGTTGTACGTCATGCGTCGGAAAGGTACAAAAATATTGCAAAGAATAACAAAATATATTCTGATGGTACTAAAACTATAATCTAATAACTCTTAATCATATTTTAAAGTGGATTTACAGAAGATGAAAAAGAAGAAAAAAAAACCTTTATCAGTTAATCGTAGGTTTAGTTTTTTGAAAACTAATAAATTGCCTGACCGTAATGAAGTTTGTTCCAATAGGTCTTTAGCAGAAGAGCAGAAAAAGCTGGAGGACTATTTTAAGCAGGGACGAGAAGAGTACCTAAATCTCTTTAAAGCATGTCCAATACCCTTGCTTTATACCGATATCGAAGGTACCGTACTTTATGCAAACCATTGCTTTGAGGCACTAACTGGTTTTCAGGAAAATGAATTAAAAGGCAATACCTTAATCTGGTGTTTAAAATCAGAAGAAAACTCTTTTTTAGGTACAAAGGACGAAACATCTTTTGAAACAACTATCTGTACCAAAGACCACACTCAGATTGAGGTATTAGTTAAAAAAACCTGTAATCAAATAGTCAATCGTATTGCAGGAATGATTTTTTCTTTTCAGGATATTTCCCTATTAAAAAAAGAACGGAAAACTAAGCAAGCCCTCTATCATATATCTGAAATTATCCATTCCCATCTCCCTTTATCCGAGGTGTTTCCATTGGTTCATGAACAATTAAAGAATGTTATCCCCGCTACCAATTTCTACATAGCACTCCAAAATACCGGGCAAGGCCAACTCTCCTTTCCTTATTACACAGATGAAGCTGCCGGGGATGATGAGATTTTTATACAACGTTACTGTTCTGCCCAGAGTATCTTCTACTATGTTTTAAAGACTGGCAAACCAGTATTGATGGATTTTCAGCGCTATCGCAAGATGTTGTCTTTCGGCTACATTGAACCCTGGGATGTTATGACCAATACCCATCTCTGGTTGGCGGTTCCCCTTAAACTTGACCAGGACACTATAGGTGTGCTTGCTTTACAGAGCTACAATAACGCCAGACTCTATAGTGAAAAAGATATTGATTTGCTGGAGTTTGCAGCACAACAAATATCTGCAGCCCTATATCGTGAGGAAAAAGAGAGCCAAAAAAGGGACAGGGAAAAGGGCAACATAGAAATAGGGGACAAAATGAAGGATAATGATATAGTAATTAAGGATAATAAGGAGGAATGAAGGAGAAGCCTCTTAGCGTACATGCTAAGAAGCTTCTCTGGTTCGGGCCTTGATGCTGGCTAATTCTCTCTGGATTTCAGAGCAAAAAAGGGTATAGTAGTCCCGGTTTTGCTGATTAAGCTCCGTTAAAGTTCTTTGTACTATGGAAACCTGTTTAAAAATCTGCTGATAACCCTCTTTTTGAGTGGAAATAAGTTCCTGCATAAACTTATCAATACGAAAAATTAAAAGGATAGAAAGGGCTATCGGAAAACCCTGGTTGGTAATTACTTCTGTAATATTACTCCAATCCATTTTTTTCTCCTTTTTTTGGATTAGCCCTGCCAGCAGACAGGGCTCGATGAGCGAATATCGAGATGTAAAAAGTTCCGGGCAGGGTAGAATCCGATTCCTGTAAAACCAACATTTCTGGCAGCCTGAAAAAGTTCTGCCAGAACCATTTTCGGAACAAAGATATCGGCAGCCCTGCCCAGGAGATGATAACTGTTCGATACCCCGCCCACTTCCAGATTATTAGATGGACAACGGTATCCGGAATTTATTATTACTGGTTTTTCGATTTTATACCGTAACTCAATTAACTTTTCCAACAAAAGTGAATAGAGCATAACCTGCTGACAGCAGGGACATTGGAATTCATCTAAATAAAAGTATTCTGCAATTTTAATGTGATTG
>JAKPKS010000086.1 GCA_029553585.1 Candidatus Atribacteria bacterium
TGCATGGGTCTTGTAAAATAAAAATATATGATGGGAAATCAACCATTGATTACATACTTGATAAACCTGATAATGTCTTGATTTTTCCTCCCGGTTATTGGAGAGACCTTGTTGCTTTTGCAGATGATTGTGTTTTACTGGTTTTGGCTTCTGACTATTATAATGAAAGTGATTATATTAGAGATTATGACGAGTATATAAAATATGTCCAGGATAGAGAAGAAAATCCCCTTTTATGATATAGGCGAAAGCTACCAAGAGTTAAAATCAGAAATTGACTCTGCAGTAGCCAAGGTTTTATCCAGTGGATGGTATATCTTGGGAAAAGAAGTTGCCTCTTTTGAAGAGGAATTTGCAGAGTTTATTGGAACAAAATACTGTGTAGGGACAAGCAATGGACTGGATGCTCTTTTTTTAGTGTTAAAGGCCTGGGGTATCGGGGAAGGGGATGAAGTTATAGTTCCTTCTAATACATATATAGCTACTTGGCTGGCAGTAAGTTATGCAGGGGCAAAACCAATTCCCGTTGAACCGGATATAAGAACCTTTAATATTGATCCTGCTTTGATAGAGGAAAAAATAACTAAAAGAACAAAAGCCATTATTCCGGTTCATCTTTACGGAATGCCAGCAGATATGGATCCTATTATGGATTTAGCAGAAAAATATGATTTGAAAGTATTAGAGGATTCTGCTCAAGCTCATAGCGCAGTTTATGGAAATAAGAAATGTGGTTCATTAGGAACTGCATCTGCCTTCAGTTTCTATCCAGGTAAGAACTTAGGTGCTTTTGGAGATGGAGGAGCTATAACAACCAATGATCGCGATTTAGCAGAAAAAGTTCGCTGTCTTTCCAATTATGGCTCAAAAATTAAGTATTACAATGAATATGAGGGCTATAATTGTCGCTTGGATGAAATCCAGGCAGCGATATTAAGAGCAAAATTGCCTTATTTGGATGAATGGAATAGAAAAAGACATCTGGTTGCTAAGGAATACTATAAAATTGATAACCCTAAAATAAATCTTCCATATCAAGGACTTCAAAGAGAAAATCTTCAAGATGATAAAATTTGTTTTGTGCAACCCTATTCGGGCATTAAATCCATACCCTGTTGGCATCAGTATGTTATTATGAGTGAGAAGAGAAATGACCTGCAGAAATATCTTAATTCATTGGATATTGAAACTATGATCCATTATCCTGTTCCGCCTCATAAACAAAAAGCATATTCAATGATGAATAATCTTTCCTTTCCGTTAGCAGAACAGATTGCTAAGCAGTGCTTAAGTTTACCAATAAATCCCTTTATATCTAATATTAACTTACAATATATAATAAATAAGATAGATGCATCTTATTAAGATAAAAAAGCTAATATATTTGTTTTCTAAATTTTCCCTTGTGGGTGTATTTATGACTTTTTTGTCCTTAGCTACTGGTTATGTTTTCTTGGAAATTTTTCATACACCTCTTTTTATAACTTATGTTTTAAATAAT
>JAKPKS010000104.1 GCA_029553585.1 Candidatus Atribacteria bacterium
AGCTTTCTTATGATTGTCGGTTGCAAATTTAGACCAATGACCATTATAAAAGGATGAATTCCATAATTCAACTAATTCATCTACTCCTTTATCAACATGAATGATATAATTATCAATTGCATCTGTAACTTTCTTTACAAATGCAAAGGCATCGGCATCCTCAGAGGGGTCAAGCTGTGACATAACATCATCAAGAGTTTCCTCAAGATAGTTTTTGATCACATAGTCCTCTCGGTTGATGTCCTGAGTTCTTAATCCATGAAGTTTAAAGTACCAAGCAGTTTTGATTTTAACAAGCTGACCATCGATAAATTTAACAACCCAGCCTTCTTTCCCCTCCATCGTCTTTGCAAGGTCGATATAATAGTCAAGATCTCCTGCGTATGATCCAGCAAGATGCATGGACATAGGAATAGAATTTCTGACCAATTCATCAGCAGCATAATAAATTCCTGTGATATTATCTCTAACCCCAATAAGGCAAAGATGGGGAGAAGCATATTTTATAACTACTCTGTTATCCCAGGAAAGATATTCAAATAAAGGAGTATATCCACTGTTGAGCATATTTTTTACCCAAAGAACTTGTTCCTCGTCTTCGTAAAGAAGCCTGTAAGCTGCTTCTGCCTGTTCGCTGGTAAAAGATCCTATTGTTTTAGAAAAGAGCTTTCCATTAGGCAGCATCATAAATGCTACTAATGATCCATCTTCTTTAGCAGTTATATTAAGTATCTTCTTATCCTTGATTTTCCCATATTGAGTGCTTTCAACTTGATTTATGTTGAAAAATTTAGGAAGCATAAGAAAAGTCTTCCAGAGAGAACCGTCTTTATTAAATACAAAAGTGGTTCCCCTCATATCAAAAGCATTTACTTCAGGACGGTTTGGCAAAGGTGCCTCAAAATCATTCCACCCGCAAATAAAATAATTAAAGGAGGAAAGTTTATAACCATCTTTCATAAAGGAAAATTCCCAGAAGTTGTTGTTATTATACTTCTGAGCTATTTCCTGTGCGTCCTTATATTTTAATACATATCCCATTATAGTATTTTTTCAGCTTCCCATTCTTTTTTCCAATTTTCCCAGTATTCCTGATAGGACCACCCATCATCAAATGAAGTACTCCTGGTAAATGTAAGTCTTTCAACAATTCTTATTTTCTTCAGCCATCTGAATTTATTGCCAACCCACCAGGGTCTCCATGCGAAAACATCCCTTTCCCGAGTTACATCCGTTATTTTTATTTCATAATGACCTCTTTCTGTTGAACCTTTATGTTCACAGAGGATAACATAATCACCGCCTTCAAATGTAAAAATTTCAGGTTTCATATTATTTTTCTTCAATCCATTCATTTGGCCAATTATCCCCATCAAGGATAGGTTTCTTCAATGCTTCTTTTATACGGTTATTGGTCCATATAAGTTCTTTCAATGAAGAAAATCCTTGCATGATATTTTTATCAGCAGAACCCTGGGGAATTCCATTTTCATAATGAACCTCTGTAACAGAAAATAATCTTTCACCGGAAGGATGCAAAGTTGTGATCACCCGGTAATTCCAATAATGAAATGGTCTTTCTTTTTTTCTTTGAGGCATTACTCTTTAATTTTGGGTAAATGTACAAATAATTTTCTAAATAAAAAAATGTTTCTCAAAAATAATTTCGAGAGGGGTATCTATTATAATCGCGTTTACATGCGCTCGACCGTGCGTATGCGTGCGTGCGAACA
>JAKPKS010000113.1 GCA_029553585.1 Candidatus Atribacteria bacterium
GTCAGGCGAAACCGGTCGGTTTTGAGCAGGAAGCCGTTTGCCATATTCACTGTCGTTTCGTCGCAGGATATGGATAAAGGTGCTGAGTCGAGGATGGTGGTCATGCAGTACACGGCTCATGTGAGAAGTATGGTTCACCCGGTGAGTGAAGGTTTTTTTAGTGGTGAAGCTGGAATCCGTGAGTCACCGCAGCCCGGTGAGCGGTCGAAGTTCAAGTTGCGGTTGTTGCTCGGGTTACTTCGCGAGGGTGAGTCACGGAGTCATTCGGAGGTCGAGACCTGGTCAGTCCGGTTGCATGAAAAGCTGGTCAGGTTAATTTCCAGGAAATCAGGCAACAGGCAGTAGGCGGGAGTGGGCAGGCAGTTCTCAGCGCACGGCAGACAACAGGTGGCGGGCGGTTGGCTGCAGGTGGTTAGCGTTTGGCTGGAGTAAGGTCTGCAGGTTTCGGTTGACATTTGGCAGCGCGCGGCAGGGGGCAGGTTGTTCGCGCTTGGCGGGAGTGAAGTCTGCGGTCATAAGTCAGCGATAGTGCAGTCAGTAGTTTTCACTATTGATCTAACCTTAAATGAGTATTGCAGACACTCCTCAATAAGTTTGGGTAGTGTCTTTTGTCTATATGAGTGATTTTTTATGTTTTATACGCAATCCTGTACATACTCGTAGTTTGATCAGGTTGCCGGTAAAGGAATATCTTAAATTATTGTTTTTTTACTTCCTTTGGGCCATTCCATTTGGGGTGTTAGCTGCCGTTGTCTCTGATCTCCTGGGAATGACTTCAAAAGTTGGCCAAATAGCTTTTCCGAGACAGATTTACTATGGAATAATCATAGCTCCCATAGTTGAAGAGACATTTTTCAGACTGATGTATATCTTCAATAGAAGGAATCTTATCATTCTTTCTATAGCCTCTTTGTTAATGGCAGTATTCTTTATGGTGAATGGCAACATGCTAATGACGATAGCTTTTTGTTCATTAGTCTTTCTAACCGGTTTGTTATTATTCTTTTCAAAAGCTGTGAGATTTATTTCTACAAGCATTTCAGTTTTTTCTTTTTTTAATTGCCATTCTCTTTACTTTGATACACCTCGGAAATTTCCCGGGGATGGAATTCCATAAAATATTACCTGCACTGTTAGTGGTTATACCACAGTTTATTGCAGGAATAATACCGGGGTATTTAAGGATTAGATATGGGTTTATTTATGCAGTTGTCTTTCATTTTGTTATAAACCTGACTTTATTATTTCAACTTTAGTCAGTCGATCGCTTTCCCTTGCGCGAACTATTGACATTAATAAAAACTCTTCTTAAATTTGAAATGCTGCATTTTTAAGATAATTAATATGTTATTGGTAAAGTACATATCTCATTTGCAAAGAATGGATTATCTCATTGCAGTGAAAATGGCGGGATTAATAGGCGAATTTTTTCTATTGTATGGAATAGTTTCGATAGTGTGTAAATTTTGGACATTGAGAGATTTTCAGAAAAGGGTCTTTCCCGGCAAAGACGACAAGACTTATTGGAGAAGGGCAATAACCCTCAAACCAGTTGGTGTTTTCTATATTTTGCAAGATTTTTTTTAAAGGCTAATTGTAAATACTTTAGCATTCAACAGAGTGGTTAGCATATTGATGAGGTTGTTTTCCATATCATCAGAGATTAAAATAGCAGCAGTTGTGCTCTGCTGTAATTTCTTTTGAGCAAGGTGAATGGTTCAATATTTATATCTTCCTTTGCCTCCGGACAACTTGCGGCAATTGCCTGTTAATATGTGTAAATGTATAAAACTGTATTTGGTTAATCTTTGAGGGAAGATGTCTGTAAAGAAGCAGGGATACTCTTCAACGAGGCTTTATTTAAGGCTGGAATCAAGAACTGTGAAAGCGAATATTGTCACACTTCTGAGATGACTTGGTAATTCATTATTGATGGTGTGTTGTTGAAAAAATAGGTCTTAGCCTATTGAAATTGAGATATTTGGCCAATTAATCCATAATAATTAATTTCATATAATCAT
Organism: Candidatus Atribacteria bacterium; assembly: GCA_029553585.1. Lineage (GTDB taxonomy): Bacteria > Atribacterota > Phoenicimicrobiia > Phoenicimicrobiales > Stramentimicrobiaceae > Stramentimicrobium. The sequence continues at coordinate 2,022 of JAKPKS010000113.1, forward strand.
GGAGATCATACTTGTAGTTTTGTTCGTGTTAATCATGGTTGGTGTGTACTATTTAAAGACCAGATTGCCCATAAAGGTTTTACTTCCATTATCTTTATTATTTGGGATCGCTCTGCTTATCTGGCTCTGGGTTTTCCGGGAAGGGGAAATTCCTGCACGGATAATAATCACAGTAGTAGTACTAAGTGGATTGTATGCAACATTTAGAAAACGGAAACCAAAAGAGGTGTAAAAACAGGCTTTTGGGGGTGAGTTCTTTGAGGACTGTTTAAATTATGGATTCATAAACTCATTACTGTATCGCCTGATTTCTTTATGGTTAGCAATTTCACTGGCATTGTCTTTATTGCTAAGCATTGGGATCGGGAGGTTATTTGCCATCATTGTTGAATTGAAAATTAATCTCTCAAAATAAAGGTAGATCATGAAACTAGTTAATATCATTCTTTTTACAGGATTATTAATTATTGCAATCTACTTGTTGTATAAGCTGATAGCAATTGAAGAGTTAAG
>JAKPKS010000127.1 GCA_029553585.1 Candidatus Atribacteria bacterium
AAGTATGCCCGCAAATGTAAAAATTGAGGTCTATAATAATCGGGGTCAATTAGTGCGTAATTTTATATTGGGATATAAAGAGCAGGGAAATTATAAATTAATTTGGGAAGGAGAGGATAATAATGGTTGCCTCTGCAGTACCGGTATTTATTACATTAGAATGCAGGCAGGAAAAGAGATTTACACCAAGAAAGCAGTGCTATTAAAATAAAGCTGTGTAGACGAGGACGCTGTTCCTTTTTTTCTCTCACGCAGATTTCGCAGATTACGCAGATTTTAGAAACAAGGATTTAAGGGATTTTTTTATAATTAGCCACCGAAGTCACCGAAAGAATAACTTTGAACTAAGAACTTCTGCACTTTGAACTTGGAACTTGGATAGTCTCGCACAGATTTGATTTTAGAAACAAGGATTTAAGGATTATAGGATTTAAAGGATTTCTAATTTAAAGTTCCGTCAGGAACGATAGGTACTAACGACGGGTTTTAACCCGGCGAAAAGAGTAATGGATGAAAAAGTCCCAGCGGGACGACAGAAAATGAATTATTGCCGGAAGTTGCTCAAGTTGGAATTTACTACGCCTAAATAAAATCTGCCAGCTGGAAGGACATACCAGCCGGCAAAGTTAGATAAAAGGATAAATCAGTTAACTGCTATAATGCGATAGAACTGTCTTGGATTAGTAATTTCGGTCGTTTCCCAAAATAGTCCAGTGATATTATCCGCTGCCAAAACCCAGTCCTGTGGAAAACTGGCATACGGTAAGGATGACTTATAGACATTGTAATGCGTAGCGCCGGACACCTGTTGCCAGGAAATTCTAATTGTAGTGCTACTGATTCGAGTAATCACCGGTTCGGACATAACAAGTGCATTTAGAACGAAATTCCAAGCGGGGAAGCTTATATTGTTCAAGTTGCCCGCTCTGGTCCAGTTCTCTGGATTATTAATGGCAGTTCTTATTTCAGCAACGGAACCTGTTGTAGCGCCATTATAGACACCATCATCCACTTCTGTGGCAAAGCCCAAAGCATTT
>JAKPKS010000135.1 GCA_029553585.1 Candidatus Atribacteria bacterium
GGAAGTCAGTTTGACCCCAAATTAACCGATAAATTTATTGCAATGATTGCTTAGAGTTAGGGGAAATTACACCCTCATTTTCCATCATGCCATGCGTCTGGAGTTTTTTGTCTTGCTTCAAAAACCCATGTTAACATAAAATATTAAGTATATTGTATAACGGATAAAGTATATCGTAAAATTCGTAGTGCGTTTTGCGTCGAAAAAAAATACTTTGAGTAATAGTGCATGCGAGAGTAGGTGTTTAGTCGTTGGCTAAAGAACAGTATTTAGTCGATAATAGTTGGCAGATAGTGAAAGAAAAAAAAAGAGTGCGGGAAGAAATGAATGAGATTGCCACAACCCGCTTTCAGCGGATTTCGCAATGACCAAAGAGGTTTTTAATTAAATACGAAGACAGGGAAAGAAAAGAGTGTGGGTATAGTGGATGTGATCGCCACGTCGCTGCGCTCCTCGCGATGACGGAGGTGTGGGAAAAATATTCGCAATGCCCAGCAAAAGAAAAACAAAGAAAGCTTTGCTCTCTGTCACTGCGAGCGAACGAAGTGAGCGCGGCAGTCTCATACTCTATAGCCCGCGGTATTTAGAATTATATGGTTTACCCATATAACGGTATTCTAATTTAAAGAGTGTGGATATAAATGGATGTGATCGCCACGTCGCTGCGCTCCTCGCGATGACAGAAAAAGAAAAAACTCCTCGCGATGACAGGAGGAAGGGAAAGATAATTCGCGATGACAGAAAAAGAAAAAGCTCCTCGCGATGACAATCTCGTCGTGTGTTTTACGTTGTGGGTCATGCGTAATACTAAAATTTCAGTTTAGTTATTGATAAAAATAGGGAATGTGAGGAAATACTTCCCGATGACCAGGGGAAAGAGGAAAGCAGCTTGCGATAAAAGAGGGTATACGGTGTAACCCATGTCCTGGTTAAACTTTATTTTTTTATTTTTAACTATATACGTTAATATAATATACGACATACTGTCTTTTATATGATATACCTCTTTAAAGAAGAAGAGGTATATGGTTTGCGATGACGGAGAGGTGGTAAAAGATGTCTTTATTGGAACTAAAACAAGTCGAAAAAATTTATCAGCAGGGGAAGATTGAAGTGCCTGCTTTAAGGGGTGTTGATTTAATAGTGGAGGAAGGTGAATTCACCACCATATTTGGTCCATCAGGTTCCGGCAAAACAACACTCTTAAATATGATAGGGTGCCTGGATACCCCAACAGATGGTGAAATCTGTCTGAACGGTAATAGAGTAAGCAATCTTTCCAAAAAAGAGCTGGCTATGACCAGACGTTTCAATATTGGTTTTATCTTTCAAAATCATAACTTAATTCCGGTTCTGACAGCCTATGAAAATGTAGAATTTGCTATCAGGCTTATTGGTAAATTATCGGAAAAGGAGACGAAAGAAAAGGTGTTAAAGGTGCTCTCAGAGGTAGGCTTAGAAAGCAAGTGGCATCGTAAACCGGGAGAATTATCGGGCGGAGAGAATCAGAGGGTAGCAATTGCCAGAGCCTTAGTTAAGGAACCAAAGATTATTTTAGCCGATGAACCCACCGCCAGCCTTGATTCACAAACAGCACAAGATATCATTACATATATGGTTAATATGAATGAGGAGTTAGGAACCACCTTTATATTTTCTACTCACGATCCCCAAATCATGGACTATGCCCGCCGGTTTATTAACTTGAAAGATGGTCTGATTTCTTCCGACCTGAAGAGGGTTTAAAGATGTTCAGTATCAGACTGGGTTTAAAAAATCTTTCTCGTCAAAAAAGGCGCAACATCATAACTATACTGGTTATTGCTTTTGCTTTTTCAGGCTATCTTTTTCTGGAATCAGTAATGAACGGCATGGAAGAGATGTCTTTTGAGAATATCAGAAACTTTGAAACAGGCAATATACAGATTACCCATCCTGAATACTGGGAAGAGAGAGATGAATTAAGCCTTAATAATTTTATAGAGTGGAATGGCAGCTTAGAGGAGAGTATCAGGCAGACTACCGGAGTAATCGGGATTTCTCCTGAGCTTAAATTTTCGGCTAATTTAAACAATGGTATAGATGAGATGGGTGTGGTAGGTATTGGCATCATACCGGAAGATTATAATCAGGTCTTTCTAACCAGGGATTATTTTATTGCCGGTGATATAGTTGCTTTAGAAGAAAATAAGGCGGTTATTGGAAAACAACTGGCTGAGCTCATGGATCTAGAAATGGATGATTATATTACTCTACTGGTTAGAACCAAAGAAGATACCTTCAATACCATTGATTTAGAAGTAGGTGGAATTATACACACCCTTAACCCGGTGCTAAACAGTAGAATAGTATTGCTGCCCTTAAGTACAGTGCAGCAATCTTTGAATACAGAAAATAGCGTAACTATGATTTCTCTGGCGACCTCAGCTGGTGTTAAAGAAGAAAGCATTATTCAGTCCCTGGAAAATAGTTTTCATGAAAAAAAACTGCCTCTTCGTGCTTATCCCTGGAGGGAATCAGCTGCCAATGTCATTGCTTTAGCTGCTGCCAAGAAGGGTGGCATCAGTGCTATTATGCTGGTGGTTTTACTGATTGGTATGGTGGGGATTATAAACAATATCATCCTTTCCGGTATAGAAAGGGCTTCTGAGGTTGGCATGATGAAGGCAATGGGTATGCAGGAATGGGAGATTGTTTTTGCCTTTATGGTTGAAGCAGCAGGGATTGGACTATTGGGGGGATTAGCTGGTTGCCTCTTTGGGTTTTTAGGCGTTTATTGGCTGGTTAATTATGGTATCTATATGGGAGACTGGGTACATATGTCCGATTATGGTATTCCTGTCTTAGATCGGATTTATGGTGTCTGGAATTATCCCGCCTTTAGCTATATCTTTGTGTTGGGAGTGCTGGTTGCAATATTATCGAGTATATTGCCGGCTTACTGGGCAGCACACAAAGACCCGGTAGAAGCAATCTACCATACCTAATATGCGATAGATAATGAGACAGAGAGAAAATAGGAAGGTTTTAATTAAAAAATGAAATTTTTATGGAGCTTAGCCCAGAAAAACCTGTCCCGTTCCAGAATCAGAACCATAGTTTCTGTGATTGCTATTGCTATTGCAATTATTTCCGTGGTTTTTTTACGGGGATTAATCAGCGGGATGTTAAACTCTACCTTTGAAAACCATATT
>JAKPKS010000141.1 GCA_029553585.1 Candidatus Atribacteria bacterium
ACTTAAAGGGAAAGCAGATGATATAAAAGTCCTTTCGTTTGTTACATTTGTGATATCTCTATAGCCAAATAAAATCCCTGGATTAAGAACCTTTTGCAGAATTTCTTTAATATTTACCCAATAACGGGGTAAGGGTTCGTAATCTGGATCCTGCAATCTATTTAATGGGACTCTGGGTAATTTAGTGGAAACCGAACCTTCAGGTAAATCAGTATAATCCCCAAAACGATGATTGAAGTGATGAATCATTTTTGCTTCATATAGGGGTAAATATTGTTCTTCTCCTTTGGTAAAGTGATTACCGGAAAGTTCAAAGCCCTCTGCTTCCAATTCTATTTTTGTTTTAAAGAGATAAGAATCGTTTGCCATATGAAACATTGTTTTAAATGATATTCCCCAAGGGTTTCCTTCTTCTCCATAATTTTCATTAATAAGAATAGGAACCCGGCGGTAGATATATTTAGTAAGTTCGGCATCGCTTTTATTTCTGAAAATAGGGCAGGTAAGGGTATTGGGATTAAGCAATTCAATATCTTCCTGGCTCAGCTTAAAATGGCGTTCCGGGTCTTTTAAATCGGCTATGGAAGTAGCAAAGAAGACAAAATCGGCAATTGCAGGTTCTGTTGAATTATTCTTATTTAAGATATATTCAAGGTTAAGAGGAGCAATAGTTAAGAGGCAGAATTTCATTCTACTATCTATTCCTGGAAATATCTTTTTCCTATTTTCAAAATCATAGAGGGATTGCAGAGCACCAGTTAAAATTAAGGTACTAAAAAACATTTTAGTTGTATCATCAGTAGCAATACCACTGGGAACAATACAACCACAATAACCTATGTTGTTTAAAAGGTTACGATTTAATTCTGCAAAGACAGTATAGGTATTAAGATCTCCTATACCGCAAAGAGGAAAGTTTCCCCCTTCTCTAATTAGCAGAGAAGAAGCTTCAGCAATACGAAGTTGTTCTCTAAATTCCTGATAAAGGTCAGGATTAGTATTAGGTAAATTAGCAATTAACTCTTTGCGTTTTGAGGCATTGGGGGCATTGGCAATATCAGTATCCCGAGCTGCGAAA
>JAKPKS010000145.1 GCA_029553585.1 Candidatus Atribacteria bacterium
GAAACTTATTTTAAGGAAATGTGGTTAGTAAATTGAAAAAAGGGGGAAATAGTAATGAGCATTCATATTGGTGCCGAACCAGGTGATATTGCACCAACCATATTATTGCCGGGAGATCCTCTGCGAGCCAAATATATCGCCGAGAATTTCTTAGAGGAAGCCTATTGTTACAATAAAGTAAGAGGAATGTATGGTTTTACGGGTCGTTATATGGGGAAATTGGTTTCTGTTCAGGGGACCGGTATGGGAATACCTTCCATAGCAATCTATCTTAATGAATTAATTAACCAGTATCAGGTTCAGAATTTAATCCGGATTGGCAGCTGTGGTTCACTGCAGCCAGAGATAAAAGTTCGGGATATAATCTTAGCAATGAGTGCCTCCACCGATTCCAATATCAACAGAATCCGTTTCAAAGGGAAAGATTTCGCCCCCACTGCCTGTTATCAGTTGCTGAAAAAAGCTGAACTGATTGCTCAAGAAAATGCCATTCCAGTACAAGTTGGAAATGTTTTAACAGAAGACCAATTTTATCAGGATGACCCGGAACACTGGAAATTGTGGGCTTCCTATGGCGTACTAGCAGTGGAGATGGAAACTGCTGCCCTCTATACCCTTGCCGCCAAATTTAAGGTGAAAGCGCTCTCTATCTTGACGGTAAGTGATAGTTTAGTATCAAAGGAAGAGACCAGTTCGGCTGAAAGAGAGATGACCTTTAACCAGATGGTCGATATAGCATTAAATTTAGTCCAAACAATCTAAAGTCACTTATTCGTTGTGAGTAACGCATTCTGTGTTGAAGAGAAGAAATATTTTTTATTCAATTAAAAAATACGGATGAAGTGTGGAACATAATAAAAAAAACACAGGGGAACATTCCCCTGTGTTTTTTGGTTATAAAACCAATGCCTGTCTTTGTTTATCATACCATCCAGCAATTGGTCAAGACCAGTCAGTTAATTAGCTTATTATTATTTATCTTTCAATATATCCAAACCCTATTATTTCATTCCACCATTCCGGGTATGGAGCAGTTTGGAAATTCCGGTATCCCATTGCGTATTTTCCGAGCAACTTATCTCCTAATTTCTTCCAGGATTCAAAGAGACCCAGAGCATTCTGATAATAAAAATTATGCAGTAAAGATAGAGCAGCATCTGGATCAGTCTGGTATATTTCAGCCGCTTTTTCCTGCACCAATGGAACTACCTGATAGAGCATTTCTAATTTGGGGTCACGGTAGGCATACAGGTCTTGTATTGCTTCATTGTAACGAAGAGTGGTCATCTCCTGTACATAAAGGCTTACCCATCCCTGAGAATCACGTTGGAAATCCTCTCCTTTGGCGCCAATCATGAAGCAATCCGGTAATGAACTCATGCTGCCGCTGAGTGGAGTAATGTATGAACTGTCAGGCGCGCCAACTCCCATCCAGGCAACTCCTTTAATGGGGTCAGGGAGTTTTCCGTTGATCTGGGTAATGTGGAAAGTGGAAGTCCTGTGTAAATTAATACTTCTCTCCCAGTCTCTTTTATCTTCCCTACTGCTCTGGTTGGTGTATCTGAATGGATTCCCCCAGGGCCCGGCTGCCGGTCCCTTGGTCAAATCATATTCAGTACCTGCATAGTAATCGCCCATAATTTTGTAAACATCATGAACTGATAACTTTTTATCTGGTACCACAGTTTGTGGATATTCCATTTCATGTGGCCCCAACCCCAAAGAGGGTGCCATTAAATCAAAGGCCCTCCACTCTCGGCGCAGAGAATATGGTTTTCGGTTAGGTGCATAGATATCTGCCGGGCTGAAAGGCTCACCTGAACTGGGGTCATACCATCCATGTTCCACAGCAAAAGATACAATATTGGGTGAATGCATAACATTTTCTGTATCATCTAAGTCTATATTTCTAATTCTGGCAGCATTTGCTGATACAAAGACCTCATCATCTGGTAATTTAAAGGCACACCAGAGGTCATGGCCATATACTTCAAAGATCCAGACTTCATTACCATCAGCAAAATTGATAGTTTCTGCCTCCATCGGTGCCCATTTATAGGTTTCAATAAAGTCTCCAAATATCCTGACGGCCTCTCGGGCAGTGGATGCTCTCTCTAAAACGATGGTTAAGAAGGTTCCATAGTCCACGAAACCTTCGCTGCTGAACATAACTTTTTCCACTTCCTGGCCATAATCTGTGCTGGTATCGATGGGACAGGTGGTTTCACCTACAGCAACTCCCTTTTCATTTAAGACAGCCATTATGTTCTGTACATACTGGAAGGTATGGGGAACCTGAGGGATTTCACCCAGAACTTCTCCACCCCAGCCCCTTATAGTAATAACATCACCCTCTTCCCAATCTTTTGCCGGAATTATCCTGGCATCAATGGGGCACATACCACAATCACAGTTATAGGAAATGATGGTAGTCCCGTCTACTGAGGCATTTTTTCCAACTGATACAGTAGTACAATCTGCCAGACCAGTTAAAGAGATTGACATGATAAGGCCTGTTATTATTATTAATTTTAAAAAAATACGACTTAATTCAATTTTCTTATTATTCAATTTATTTATCCTCCTTAATGTTTATTAGAATAATAAAACTATGTCTTTTTAACCTCCTTTCTTTTTTATTGGTGTTTTCAAGAAATCTGAAAACCCTGTAATTATAAGCAATAGTCCTGCTGAATTCTTTGTTGTTTATTGTTTAGTCTTTAATTTCTGTTTAATTCTATCTTTGTAATAAAGAATTATTATAAGATATTGATCTTGATAATTTAGATATGGCAGGCTATTGTTAATTGATATTTTTAACATATAATAGCTACCATTGTCAATATTTTTTGGGTTTATTTCATCTGACAAATCTGGTAGCTCAGTAGGTATTATGTTAAAATAATTATGACATAATTAATTCTACTGGTTTTGCTGTCATACCATTCTAAGAAGGAGTATACAATTGAAAAAACACTCATTGGAAAGCAAGCAATCTCTTTTTTTGATTATTGATTTTCAGGAAAAATTGATGAAAGTTATGGGCTATGCAGAAAAGGTTTATAAAAATACTATCCTTATGCTGGCTGTTTGTCAGCAGCTTGATATCCCGGTTGTAGTTACTGAGCAGTATCCTAAGGGGCTGGGCAGAACCGTACCTGATATAGCCAAACATCTGAATAAACATCTATTACTAGAAAAGGATTCCTTTTCTGCTGCAACCAGAGAAATACTTGAACAGCTGCATAGTTTTCAGCGCAGACAGATAGTGATAGCGGGCAGTGAGACACATGTCTGTGTTTTTCAGACTGTCCGGGATCTGGTAGCAGCAGGATTTGAAGTTTACGTTTTACAGGATGGAGTTTGCTCCCGCCATAAACATAACTATGAGAATGGATTGCAATTGATGAGGGAAGAGGGGGCTATAATTACCAATACAGAAACCGTTATTTTTGACCTGCTTAAGGTATCGAGAACTCCTGAATTTAAAGCACTTCAGCCTCTTTTGAAATAAAGTCAATAACAGGGTTTGATCATATTGCTTTTCTTATTCTGATGGCATAAAAAAATATTTTTAAAAATATTGATTTTTGTAAACTTTTCTGTTATTTTAGGTGTGTTTCTTGAATAATTTTAATGGAAAAAAGAGGGTAAAAAAAATGGATTATTTGGGAAATCATCTTTTAGTAGAATTGTATGAATGCAATTCAGCAAAACTAAACGATCAGAACCAATTGGAAAGGGTATTAGAAGATGCCGTTCGTATCTCTGGGGCTACTCCTTTAAAGTCATCCTTTCATCAATTTGCCCCCCAGGGAGTTAGTGGGTTTATTATTATTGCCGAATCTCATTTTTCAATTCATACCTGGCCGGAATTCGGTTATGCTGCACTTGATATCTTCACGTGCGGAGACAGTATCGATAATCAGAAGGCTCTTGATTATATTGAAGATGAGCTTGATGTTAAAACAGTTACAGTAACTGAAATAAAAAGAGGGAATATACATTTCCCCTTAAAAATAAATAAGAAAATATCTTCTCAGATAGGAGTGTTTTAGAAAATGGAAAATATAAAGGATTTTAAAGAAAGATATGAAAAGGAAAAGGTGTGGGGTTTGCTTACCAGTGTTGACCTGTATCACTGTAACCCCGAATTAATCAGAGATGCAGATGCAATCAGACGTTATGTAGATGAATTATGCCAGATTATAGATATGAAGAAATTCGGGGATACCCTGGTAGTAAATTTTGGAGAAGATGAGAGGGTGGCTGGTTTTTCTATGACCCAGCTCATTGAGACCTCACTGATTTCCGGTCATTTTGCCAATCTGACCAATGCTGCCTATCTTGATATCTTTAGTTGTAAATATTACGATCCACAGGTGGCAGCTGATTTTACTCAGAAATTTTTTCAGGCTAAAGAAATGACCATTCACTATATTCTAAGGAAATAAATATTTTGAGTAAGATTGACCTGTGGTTTGGAGAACAATACGGAAGAGAAAACGGACGTTATCTCAATATAAAAGTAGATAACGTCCTGGAAAAATTACAGACACCATTTCAGGAAATCTATGTGGTACACTCACCCACTTTTGGTAAAATTCTTATCAATGACGGTGTTGTGATGCTTACTGAAGATGATGAGGCGGGCTATCATGAGATGATTGTCCATGTGCCTCTCTGTTCTCATCCGGAGCCAAAAGAGGTACTGGTTATAGGGGGAGGGGATGGAGGAACTGTTCGGGAGCTTTTAAAACACCCTCAAGTCAGCAAGGTGGATGTATGTGAGATTGATGGAGAGGTTATCGAGGTCTGCCGCAGACATTTTCCTAATCTGGCTAATAGTTTTGACCATAAAAAGGTGCATATCTATCTAGAAGATGGAGCACAATTTCTTATCAGCAGAAAAGCTCAATATGACATAATTATTATCGATTCCACAGACCCTATCGGACCAGGTACTACTCTATTCACTGAACATTTCTATCAATCCATATTTGATTCATTAAAAGAGGATGGCATTGCCGTTAGTCAGATGGAATCACTATTCTGGCATACCGGATTTATCCAGGATATGTTCCTCTTTTTGAAAAAAATATTTCCTGTTACTGCCTATTACTACACTATGGTGCCCACCTATCCCAGTGGCATGATTGGATTCAGTTTCTGTTCAAAGAAATACCATCCCATTGAAGATTTTAGGCCAGAGAGGGTAGCAGGATTGTCTGATTTAAAGTATTACCATGCAGATCTGCATAAAGCTTCCTTTGTGCTTCCCGCTTTTGCTAAAAATGACTTACAGATATAGAGGGTATAGGATAATATTAATCAGGATTTTTCT
>JAKPKS010000155.1 GCA_029553585.1 Candidatus Atribacteria bacterium
CTCAAGAGATCCCCGGGGTGGTAGGGTGGTCTGCCTATCTCCTTAGGACTGGCATGGGTAAACTTTAGTCTCTGTAAGTCTAACTGATTGACATATTCATTTATGATACGTACCGGATTATCCATTGTTATGTATTCCTCAAGACTTTCCGGGAAGAGGATACTCTGGTTACGGTCTTCACCTTGGATATAGGACATGGTATTTACCTTTAGCTTTCTTTTGTATTATTATTAATGCTTTAATTATACCATTTTATGTGTTGTTAAGCAACTAAAGTGTGAGTTTTCACACGGTCTGACGTATATCCTTTTTATTTATTTTTGATAACAGGGGGTAAGCCTATTACAGTTATCTTAATATTTATTGTAAATTCTTAAATACTTCACACCATAAGATATAGTCAACTTAGAGCCAAGGTTCTTTGTCCCAAGCTTCTTTTATCAAACGCTCAGTTTTCTCTAAACTTTTTTCAAATTGACTACCTGAAATAAAATGCATAGGAACGCCCAATTCTTCCATTCTTTGGATAAAATCTGGTCTTTTGACAATTTCTTCCAAAGCATCTACTAGAATTTGCCTATATTCATCAGGAAATCCTTTTGGTGCAATAAACCCTCTTGAAGTTTCTGATACAATATCAAAACCATTTTCTTTGAAAGTAGGGATTAATGGGAAAAGAAAAGAACGATCTTCGGACATTAATCCAAGAACTCTCATCTGTCCAGTTTCTATAAAAGCAGACACTTCAGAAAGATTACCGCTATAAGCTGAAATGTGCCCACCCAATAAGGCAGTTCTTGCTGGAGCATCGCCTTCAAAGTTAATTAGATTTAACTCTATTCCAGCTAGTTCCTCTAGTTTGGTCATAACTAGCCAGTCACTGGACCCCACTCCTTCGCTAGAAACTGTTAATACTTGAGGGTTTTCTTTAGCATAATTAATAAAGTCTCCTAGAGTTTCAAAACTACTATCTCCTTTTACTGCAAGTATTGCTGGATCACTAACTAAATTAGCAATTGGAACAAAGTCTGACAGCCTATAAGAACATTCATCCCTTTGTACATAGGTGTTTATAAAGTAGGGTATATTGATATTGCCAATTGTGTATCCATCTGGTTTCGCATTAGAAAGATAGACCCATCCTATTTCTCCACCAGCACCTGGTCTGTTTTCAACAAAAAACTTAACACCAAATAAATTTCCCAGTTCCTCTGCAACTATCCTTCCCATAACATCAGTACTACCTCCTGCATCCCAAGTAATAACTATTTTTACATCCTTTTCAGGATAATTGCTTGCAATAGCAGAAAAGAATAAATTGAAAAATATCAACAAGCATAATAATGGAACAAATTTTAAAAAAGATTTTTTTTTATTCATACTGTATGTACTCCTTCACTCAAATAAAATTACCCCCTGTTATATTTTATTACTTTATATGAAATAACTATTTTTGCTATTGTCTATTTACTTTGCCTAACATAACATCCAGGATTGCTCTATCTGTTCCGATCATACCAGGATCGCATAAGTAGCCTAAATTCTGGAAAAGTTGTTCAAATTCAGGAGATATAACCCCATCGGTATTATGGATAATAGCCCCTTTTAGTGCCAGAAATGCCGATTGAACTGCCCAGCCGGATGCTAATGCCAGCTTATAGGCACAACCTTCTTTTGCACCATCACAGACCATGCCGGTGATAGAGCCAACCATATTGTATAGTGTACCCATTATCTGCTCTTGAGTACCATCCAAAAGATAGACTACTCCGGCACTGGCACCAATACCGGCTGCTACACCGCATCCACACATAGCCGATAGAGTACCGGTATAGGATTTGATAAATAAGGTAATAAGATTGGTTAAAGCCAGAGATCTCAGGAGTTGATCATTAGAAAGATTCTGTTTTTCTGCTACTGCGCAATTTGTCAGAAAGGCGGTAATACCATGGTTCCCACTCCCTGCTGTACTCATTACCGGAAGGCTGCTTCCACCCATTCTAGCCTCTGAAGCAGCAGCACATAATATTTGGGCATAGGTGACCATATTATCTGAAATCAAACCCTCCCTGACTAACTTGACCAGAGCCTGCCCTACACCTGAACCTATTTTCATCCCCTCTTTGGCAATAGCTAGATTCATTTGAACACCTTCATTTAAAAAACCCAGTTCGGAAATAGCTATTTTATTGGAAAATTCAAAAAAATCTGCTAAACTGTACTCTCTGATACTCTCCTTTGGAACTGTGTTATCCATCAGAGCAGCAGTAGGATTGGACTTAAATTCCCCATACCTGTCGGTTTTTTCTACACTTATTATATTGAGGTGACTTCCCCGGGTTATTACCCTCACCTTATCTGATTCTGCGGTAAGCAGCACTTCGATATGTATTCCTTGAAAATCAGGGTTTAAGGTTACCGAGATTTTGTTCCTGGCTAACAGATCTCTCGCTTTTTGAATATCCTTCTTTCGCAATCCCTCAATAACTCTTAAGCCTCTCTCAGTCCGCCCGAATAGGAACCCGAAGGCAGCGGCCGCAAGCAACCCCCTTTCCCGGGTACCGGGTATGGTAACCATCAGACCATTTTTATAAATATTAGAATCTACCTGTACTTCTATACTAATAGGATCTTTGCCGGCCAGCTCTTCTGAAGCTCTTGCCACAGCATAGGCAACTGCTACAGGTTCAGTGCAGCCGGTAGCTGGTACAATGCTGTTCTTTAATAAGTTTAATAACTTATTATAATTATTTTTCACTTTACCTCCTTAACTAGACTATTTTTTATTGTTGATTACAATAGGCTATTGCCTCTATTTCAATCTGGGCATCTTTAGGCAGTCTGGCTACTTCGATACAGCTTCTAGCAGGAAAATCTTCAGTAAAATATTCACTATAGGTATTGTTAACTCTGACAAAATTGTTCATATCTTTCAAAAAGATAGTAGTTTTAACCACATTGTGCAAGCCAATATTGTAAAAATATATCGTTTTCTAGCCAAAAAGACTTCTAATTATAATAGGAAATTTTTTTTGTAGATAAATGAATACTAAGTTATTTTTCCCTAGATTGAAATCTTTAACTTAAAATAATCTTTACTTTCTATAAATCAATAAATTCTCGTAATTTTTTATGATCAACATTCCCGCCAGATAGGACAAAACAGACCTTTTGATTTCGTTCATATTTAAGCTTACCTGAAAGAGCAGCTGCAATAGCAATTGCTGCTGAAGGTTCTACTAGTAATTTTGTTTTAAAAATAATTTCGGGTATAGCTTTATAAATAAATTCATCATTTACAGCTACAACCTCATCAACATATTGCTCAATAATAGGATAAGTATTCACTCCGGTTTTGGTAATCATTAGTCCATCGGCCACGGTATCTTTCATTGGAACTTCAACTGGCTTACCTAATCTTCTACTTTCAGAATATCTTGGTATTGCCTCAGGCTCTACCCCTATTACTTTAATTTTTGGATTCATTTCCTTTACTGCAACTGCTATCCCTGCCAACAAACCACCACCACCCAAAGGAACAACAATTGCATCAAGATCATTGATATCCTGCATTACTTCATACCCAACAGTTCCCTGACCTGCTATTAAAGTAGGGTCATCATAAGAATGTACCACTGTATATCCTTTTTCATCTACAATTTCATATAATTTCTTATATCTTTGAATAGAATCAAACCCATGCAAAATTACCTCTGCCCCTAAAGCTCTTGTGCCTTCAATTTTAGTAAGTGGGGCATTCTCAGGTAACACCAATGTCGCTTTAATGCCTAAACTACGGGCTGCATGAGCTACTCCCTGGGCATGATTTCCTGAAGAAGATGCAATAATTCCCTTAACTTTTTCTTCTTCTGTTAAGGATAATATCTTATTAGTGGCACCCCTTATTTTAAAAGATCCAGTAACTTGCAAACACTCGGGTTTTAAATAAACTTGGCAATTAATAATTTCATCAATTTTTTCACCTCTTAATAAAGGGGTATGATGTACAAATGGTTTTATTCTACTATAAGCATTTTTTATATTTTCTAAATTTACTGGTAATTTCATAACATATCCTCTCTTACTCGACTGATAGTGTAAAATTTTAGTAGGGGTTTTTAAGCAATCACTTGTCACAAGGTCAACAAAAAAGGTAGACTTACCTCAAGAAACAACACTAAAGAAAAAGAAGAAACATTCTTTTTCTAAAAGGAGGTAAGTCTACCTATGAAGGACTTACAGTTAACCATTACACTACCATCTCTACAAGTAAGAATACCAGAAGATAAGCTTGATATCCAGCACCTGGAGAAATTTGTT
>JAKPKS010000175.1 GCA_029553585.1 Candidatus Atribacteria bacterium
TCGATGGAAGCTTCGGAGGTAAAATCTATGTTGGCCATTGGTGGAGTTCAACTCAATACAGCCATCCAGATGAGCCTGTCTGGCAGCGCTACTTATCAAACAATTATAGTGAAGTAAACAGGAGCCAATTTTTAAAAGAATATGGGCTTTCTGTAAGGTGTGTGAGGAATTAATTAAATTGACTGTTTATCTGTTTTTTTATACAAGAGATTCATAATAACTTTTATAAATGAAAAAAATATTGTTGTGTTTATTGCTAATGACTTTTTCTATCTATGCATTAGCTCAATCTAATTTTATAGATGTAGTTTATCTAAAAAACGGTAATGTTCTGAGGGGTAAGATCATAGAACAGGAAGTAGGGAAGTATTTAAAAATCCAGCTCGATGAACGTAATATTTTACTGTTTAATAGTGATGAAATTATTGAAATCGCTAAAGAAGTGGTTGTAGACCACGATGAGCCTGATACTTCAGAACAAACAATAGAGAAGAATTTCCCCAGAGGATATCAGGGGATCATAGAAATCGGATATATTGCGACAGCTCACGGCTTAGATAACGGTCTTCTGAAAGCTCAAATGATAAATGGAATCCGATTTAAAAGGTTGTCGTTAGGGTTAGGCGCAGGTATCAGATATGATGTGGGTAGCCGTTTCCGTCCATATATTCCTGTGTTTCTTGACATAAGAACCAGATTTGTTCCTCGTCGGGTATCTCCTTTTGTTGCTTTAGGTTGCGGTTACACATTCTATCCCAATTATGAGGGAGGATTATATCTAAGCCCATCTTTAGGAATCAGCTTCAAACTTGGAAGTAAATTCGGTATACATATGGCATTAAGTTATGAATTATTAGGATACAGACCTAGATATATGGACCTGGATGATGGTTATCTTGGTATATCCTTAGGTCTAATTTTATAAACTGTTATCGAATTTTTTGAGGTCAATTTTATATTATACCAGTGTAAGATGAAAAAGAATCATTAATGTCTACTAAACTTTCAGTTAAACCTTTATAATTATTTAATATTTAAAAAGATACGGCATATAAGGCAACATCTACATTTGATTTCGTATATTGTTTGAGCTTAATACTCAAAGCAATATGAACACGGGAAC
>JAKPKS010000208.1 GCA_029553585.1 Candidatus Atribacteria bacterium
AAGAGAGGAGCTCTCCTCCATTTTAAAAAATCCTGCTGCAGATAGAGGTGTAAGGCTGGTTAGACATTATGGACTGGAGCGGCATATCTTTAGCCTGGATAAATTAAAAAGAGAATTAGTTACTATCCCTGACCGGAAACAGACACCTCTCTCAGGTTTTAATAAGATAAGAGATGATTTAGCTGCCGGGCTTGCTCTCTGGGGAAGGCTCTATTTTAGCTCCTGTTTAAAGGCGCGTCTGTTTTTTCTTCCTCTAACACATAATTTAAGGTTTAAGAATAGAATTTTAAAGAAGTTAAAAATCCTGCTCAGCAGAGAATGGGATGGGATGGATTGTAGTACTGGAGAGAATATCCGTTTGCTGATGGCGGAGTTGGGAAGGGAAAATTGCAGGACCATGTTTTATTTAAAGAAAATATGGCTGTTTTCAAAGGCAGAAAGTGTTAAACTTAATAAACTGGTCAGGGAAGCAGAACTGCTGCACAGCGAGTTACAAAAAAACCCTCCTATTTCCTTAACCGATCTGGCGATTGGAGGAGAAGATTTAATAAAAATAGGTATACCTCCGGGGAAAAGGATAGGAGAAATATTACAGATACTGTTGAATAACATACTGCTTTCCCCACAAAATAATCGCAAGGATTACTTGTTGGAACAGGCAATAGCAATTCAGGAACAGTTTTTGCAAGTAAAGAAATAGCCTATCTTGGTAATGATTAATTACTTAGAAACAGGCAAAACAAAATTTGGAAAGAGAGAACAGGAAGGAAAGTAAGGTATTCTATGTTAGCGTTACTCGTTAATCCCATTGTTCTGATAAGTTTTTGTGTTTTATTAGGTCTTTTATTGGGCAGTATCAAAATAGGAAGATTTAACTTCAGTACCTCAGGCGCACACTTTGTTGGGATAATAGCCGGCTGGATTATCACTAAATATATCCATACCATTGGTCCGAATAGTGAACTTTATGGTACTGCGCAAAAGATTTTGAGTAGAGATATCATTGATAAGGGATATTTTGACCTGTTTTTGATACTATTTATTGCCTCAG
>JAKPKS010000214.1 GCA_029553585.1 Candidatus Atribacteria bacterium
CCCGCCATACAGACCAGGAGCCAGGGCAATCTTGCTTTGGCTATCTTGAAAGGACCTGCTTTGATCAGTTTATCTTCATAAACCTCTACTGAACCGACCATCCTGTGAATATCTTCGGTGACCTCTTCTTCCAGGACATCAATGATATCATCAACAGTAATAATTCCAACCATCTTGCCCTTCTCATTGATAACCGGAATAGCTAAAAAATCATAATCGGAGATAACACGGGCTGCTACTTCACGGTCCTCAGTATCCAGCACACTGATGACATCCTCTTCCATAATTTCCGATACCCTCTTATGCGGGTCTGCTACAATCAGATCTCTCAATGATAAGACCCCGATTAATCTGTCCCTGGTATCCATTACATAAACATAATAGATCATTTCAGCCTCCGGGCTTTTATCCCGGATAAGTTGAATGGCATCCCCTGCAGTCAACTGCTCCGGAAGTGCCACAAACTCATTGTTCATGATACTACCGGCAGTATTTTCCTCATACCTCATCAGTGTTTCAATTTCTGCTGCTTCTTTTTTGGGCAATAAGTCCAGTAGTTCCCGTGACTCTTCAGGGGTAATTTCACTCAAGAGATCGGCTGCATCATCTGTATCCATTCCCTTCAGTATCTCAGAGGCCTGCTTTTTACCCATGGCATTGAGCAGGATAGATTGTAAATCGGTACTCAGCTCAGAGATGTATTCGGCTATGGTTTCCCGGTCTTTGATCAGTTTAAATATTTCGGTTATCTGCTCAGGGGTAAGCTCATCAGCTATTTCGCTGAAATCATTGGGATGAAGGTCCCCGACTATCTCTTTCAGCTCATCTACTCTATTTTCAGCTAAAAGCTGTTTGATCTGTTCGATTAATACTTTTTCAACCATTTGTTTACCTGAAAATGAAATAAAAATTGTTATTAAGATAATAAAATAAATAATGTAAAGCTAATCATCATACTCTCTATTTTCTTCTCTTATAACCAGATATAATTCACGGGCTGAGGAGACCGAAACATTTCCCTCCGGTATTTTAAGTACTTCTATCTCCAATATTTTCTGTCTGGATTTTATCTCAATTCTATCGTTAACCCTGATAGAGTCACCAGCTTTGGAGATTCTATTATTTAATTTTATGGAATGGCTGTCACAGGCGTATTTTGCCTCGGTCCTTCTTTTAATTAATCTGCTTAATTTTAAATATTTATCTATACGCAAGGGTTTTTTTCTCCCTTCACACCCTACCCTGTACCGACTATTCTTTTTTCTTCAACTGCGGAAAGAGTATGACTTCTCTGATGGAATCTCGATTGGTAAAAAGCATTACCAGCCGATCAATGCCAATACCCATCCCGCCGGCGGGAGGCATCCCATACTCTAAGGCTTCCACATAATCATAATCTACAAAACTTTGAGTGTCTTCTTCTCCACCTTTATTTTTAGCCTGTTCCAGAAAACGTTTCTCCTGCTCTACCGGGTCATTTAATTCAGTAAAGGCATTGGCTATTTCCATGCCATCAACAAAAAGTTCAAAACGCTCTACCAGATGCGGGTATCCTGGCTTTTGTTTGGAGAGGGGGGACACTTCTATTGGATAGTCGGTAATAAAGGTGGGCTGTACTAAGGTAGGTTCCACCCTTTCTTCAAACAATTCATTGATAACTTCACCCTTGGAGGCATTAAGGGGTAGCTCCAGTTCGAATTGCTCAATCAATTTCCCCAAATCTTCAACTTTAATCTCCTCCGGATTAATACCTATCACAGTTCTGATGGCTTCATACATGGATAATTTCTTCCAGGGAGGGGTAAAATCAAGTATCTTGCCTTGATAGGTAATAACTGTTGACCCTTTTAATTTTTTTAATACCTCGCTTATCATTTCCTCAGCAATCTCCATCATTATTTGATAATTGGCATAGGCTTCATAAAGTTCTAACATAGTAAATTCCGGATTGTGCTTGGTGGAAATACCTTCATTACGGAAATTGCGATTCAATTCATAGACTTTCTCCAGACCACCCACCAATAGTCTTTTCAAATAAAGTTCCGGGGCAATCTTCAGATACAGGTCCCTATGTAAACTCAGATGGTGGGTAACAAAGGGAATAGCAGTAGCTCCTCCCGGGATAGGTTGCAAAACAGGTGTTTCTACTTCTAAAAATCCTTTGTTATCTAAAAAATCTCTAATATATTTTATTATCTT
>JAKPKS010000238.1 GCA_029553585.1 Candidatus Atribacteria bacterium
GGTTTCAGTGCCTGGTATGAAATGTTTCCCCGCTCCTGTTCTGCCATACCAGACTCTCATGGCACTTTCCGTGATTGTCTGAACTGGATTCCGGAAATTGCGGAAATGGGATTTAATGTACTTTACTTTCCCCCTATTCACCCTATTGGCCAGATACATCGTAAAGGAAAGAATAACAGCATTGTTGCCGAACCGGGTGCCCCGGGCTGCCCTTGGGCTATTGGAAGCGAAGAAGGTGGGCACACGGCAATCCATCCCCAGTTGGGAAGTTTAGAGGATTTTCAAGAGGTAATCAGGAAAGCTCAGGAATATGGAATGGAGATTGCTTTAGACCTGGCTTTTCAATGTTCACCAGACCATCCCTATATTAAAGAACATCCCGAATGGTTTCGCTGGCGTGTTGACGGTACTATTCAATATGCCGAAAACCCACCAAAGAAATATGAAGATATCGTTCCTTTCAACTTTGAAACTGAACAATGGCAAGAACTCTGGGAAGAGTTAAAAAATATTGTACTTTTCTGGATAAAACAGGGTGTAAAAATATTCAGGGTAGATAACCCCCATACCAAACCATTTTTATTCTGGGAATGGCTAATCTCATTAGTTAAAAAAGATTATCCTGAAGTAATATTTCTATCTGAGGCCTTTACCAGACCTAAAATAATGTACAGATTGGCTAAATTAGGTTTTACTCAATCTTACACCTATTTTACCTGGAGAAACACGAAACAGGAATTTATAGATTATCTAAATGAATTGAGCCAAAGTGAGGCAAAGGAATACTTCAGGCCCAATTTCTGGCCTAATACACCTGATATACTCTCAGAATATTTACAGACCGGCGGTAAGCCGGCTTTTCTGGTCAGGTTGCTCCTGGCTGCCACTTTATCTCCTAATTATGGTATCTATGGCCCCCCTTATGAACGGTTTATCAACAGACCACTGCCCGAAAAAGAGGAATATTTCGATTCAGAGAAATATGAAATAAAACACTGGGCAAAGGATGAGGTAAAAGAGAGTACCAGAGAATTCTTTGCCCTTATTAATCGTATCAGGGAGGAGAATTCTGAGTTTCAGAGGGTTGATAATATCCGTTTTTTACCGGTAGAGAATAATCAATTACTATATTTTGCCAAGTTTAATGAGCAGGGTAATGACGCTATCTTGGTAGTAATTAATATAGACCCCCATTACACCCAATCCGGTTGGGTAAAGATACCCTTAGAGGAATTAGGCATTAAGCCGGATCAGTCTTTCCTGGCTCATGATCTATTAGGTGGCGGGCAATACATCTGGCAGGGTGAGTATAATTATGTGGAACTTAATCCACAGATATTACCAGCCCATATTATAAGAATTAAAAAACACCTCAAAACAGAAAACCAATTTGATTATTTTAATTAGGAGGAAACCCGATGTTCATCCAGAAAGATTCTTCCGAAAATCCTCTCTGGTACAAGGATGCCATTATCTACGAACTTCATGTAAAAACCTTTTACGATAAGAATGATGATGGGATAGGTGACTTTAAAGGCCTTATTGAAAAACTTGATTATCTGGAAGGTCTGGGAATAAATACTATCTGGCTGCTGCCCTTTTTCCCCTCACCTTTGAAGGATGATGGTTATGATATCGCTGATTATACCAGCATTCATCCCCAGTATGGAACTATGGCTCAATTTAGAAAATTTTTAAAAGAGGCTCATCGGAGAGAAATGAAGGTAGTTATTGAGCTGGTTCTCAACCATACCTCTGACCAGCACCAATGGTTTCAAAGAGCCCGTCAGAAAGATGCACCTCAGAGATGGCGGGATTTTTATGTCTGGAGTGAAAAACCGGACAAATATTTAGATGCCCGAATTATCTTCCAGGACTTTGAAACCTCCAACTGGACCAGGGACTCTGAAAACGGTCTATATTTCTGGCATCGCTTCTATTCCCATCAGCCAGACCTCAATTATGACAATCCTGAGGTACAAAAAACTATCCTGGGTGTACTCGATTTCTGGATGGAGATGGGTGTGGACGGGGTACGCCTCGACGCTGTTCCCTATCTTTTTGAACGGGAAGGCGCTAATTGTGAGAACCTGCCCGAATCGTTAGATTTTTTAAAAAAGATGAGGGCACATATCGACCAGCATTACTCCAACCGTATGATTCTGGCTGAAGCCAACCAGTGGCCGGAGGATACCATTCGTTATTTTGGTAATGGTGATGCCTGTCATATGGCCTTTCATTTTCCACTTATGCCGCGAATGTTTATGGGTTTTAGAATGGAAGACCGCTTCCCGATTATTGATATTTTAGAACAGACTCCCCCTATTCCCGATAATTGTCAATGGGCACTCTTTTTGCGCAACCATGATGAGCTAACGCTGGAGATGGTTACCGATGAGGAGAGAGATTATATGTACAGGGTCTATGCCAGGGATGAGGCTGCCAGAATTAATTTAGGCATCAGAAGGCGCCTGGCTCCCTTGATGGAAAATCACCGCCGTAAGATGGAGATTATGAATATTCTGCTCTTCTCGCTCCCAGGCACCCCTACCATCTATTATGGTGATGAAATCGGGATGGGTGATAACCATTTTTTAGGTGACCGTGATGGGGTCCGGACTCCTATGCAATGGAGTCCGGATCGTAATGCCGGATTTTCCCGAGTCAATCCCCAAAAGCTTTATCTGCCGGTCATTATTGACCCGGCTTACCATTATGAGACGGTAAATGTGGAGACTCAGGAACAGAATCAAACCTCTTTCCTCTGGTGGATGAAAAGAGTAATCAAGATGAGGAAAAATTACAAAGCCTTTGGTCGGGGCTCTATTGAATTTTTATATCCTGATAATTTCAAAGTTCTGGCTTTTTTAAGAAAATATGAAGAAGAGACCATACTGGTGGTAGTAAATCTATCACGGTTTTCCCAGGTGGTAGAGTTAGACCTGGCCTCTTATGCCGGTTATACCCCTATTGAATTATTCAGCAAAAATCCTTTCCCGGTAATACAGGAAAAACCCTATGTTATGACCTTAGGTTTTTATGATTATTTCTGGTTTGTCCTGCAAAAAAAGGACGAAGTTTTGCCGGCAAAAACAGTGAGAGAAATTCCCCTGTTAAAAACCAGCCTGGACTGGACTCAGTTATTTAATGCTGATAAGCAGGCTCAAAAAAGGATGGAAAATGATATTTTGCCTCAATTTTTAAAAGAACAGCGCTGGTTTGGCAGTAAGGCACAGAAGATTTTAAAAATTAATATAGCAGAGGTGATTCCGATTAAGAATCGGGATAGTGAAAGTGTTATTCTTATGGTCAAGGCCGGCTATGCAGCTGCACCGGAAGAGACCTACCAGATCCCGCTCTCCTTTTTGCCTCTGGAAGCAGCACATGAATTTCTTGCTGAAAAACCTCAGTCGGTTTTACTGCAATACCAATCGGAAAAACTGGAGGGACTTATCTATGATGCAGTATGGGATGTATCTTTCCGCCAGACCCTATTGCAGTTAATAGCACGGAAGAAAACCATTTCAGCTCTGTCAGGAAGATTAAAACCCTATACCGGCCGGTATTTTAAAAAAGTGCGTAATCTGATCAGCACCATTGAACACTCACAGCCGCTTACCGCAGAACAGAGTAATTCTTCTATCCTTTATAACCGTAAACTGATTTTAAAACTATTCCGAAAATTAGATGAGGGAACCAATCCGGATCTCGAAATCACCAGATACCTCAGTGAAAAAACCGATTTTGAGCATGCACCCGCCTTTGCTGGTGCCCTGGAATATCAGAAAAAAGATAATTCTGTGATAACCTTAGGTATCTTATCTCCCTTTATAGCCAATGAAGGAAGCGCCTGGGATCTGGCCCATCATTATACCATCAGATACTTTGAAAAGGTCTTGGCTCAGCTCAGCCAGCTGGAAAAGTTGCCTGTTCTTCCTGATTCTATGCTGGAAAAAACAGAAAAAGATATGCCGGATGAAATGCAGGAATTAATAGAGGTACCTTTTTTAGAAATGGTCTCTCTTCTGGGTAAAAGAACCGCTGAACTGCATAATGCCCTGGGCAGAAAAACTCAGCAAGAGGATTTTAAAGCAGAATCATTTTCCACCCTTTATCAGCGGTCTATCTCACAATCACTACAAAGTCTGGTGAAAAGAGTCTTCCGCTCTTTAAAAAGAAGTTACAGCCAATATCCGGACACAGTGCAGGAAGAGATTCAAAAGGTTCTTTCCCTGGAATCCACGATAACCGCTTATAGTCAGGAAATAGCCTCTCAGAAGCTGGCTGCTCAAAAGATTAGAATACATGGAGATTACCATCTGGGCCAGGTTCTCTACACCGGAAACGATTTTTATATTATTGATTTTGAAGGAGAGCCGGCCAGACCTTTAGGGATAAGAAGATTAAAACGCTCCCCCTTGAAGGATGTGGCAGGTATGTTACGCTCTTTCTATTATGCTGCCTTTAATCCGTTAATACAAAAGAAAATTACTGGTGACTATCATGAGCTGGAACACTGGGGACATTTGTGGGTATTATACGTAAGCAGGGTATTTCTAAAAGCCTATCTTGAACAGATCGAACCAGCCCTTGTTCCCAAAGAGAGTTCAGAATTAAAAAGATTATTAAATATCTATTTACTGGAAAAGGCAGTATATGAGGTATGGTATGAGATGGAAAACAGGCCGGACTGGCTTTCCATACCCCTGAAAGGTGTTCTCTTTGAGGTAAACAAGATTAACAGTGAAAAAGAAGTATAATATTTTATATAAACAATCCATTTTAAGTAAAGATGATGTCTTTCTCTTTAATGAGGGTACTCATTATCAATTATACAAACATTTAGGTGCACATCTGGTAACCGATAGAGAGAAAAAGGCAGTCCATTTTGCCGTATGGGCACCCAATGCAGAGGCAGTTTCTGTAATAGGTGATTTTAACCAGTGGCAGCATGGTTCTCATCCACTCAAACAGATTCAGATGGGTAGCGGCATCTGGGAAGGTACTATTCCCAACCTGGACAAAGGCATCAAATATAAGTATCGTATTAGATCCAGATTCCAGCAATACTGTGCCGATAAAAGAGACCCCTTTACTTTTTATGGGGAAAAACCACCTCTAACTGCATCCATTATCTGGGATTTAGACTATAAATGGCAGGACCAGGGCTGGATGAAAACCCGCCGGGATAAGAATCAATTAAATATGCCTCTCTCTATCTATGAAATACATTTGGGTTCCTGGCAGAGAAAATCGGAGCCAAAAAATGATTTCCTGAGTTATCGAGAAATTGCCCCCAGGTTAGCTCAATACTGTCAGGAAAATGGCTTTACCCATGTTGAATTTTTACCGGTGATGGAACATCCCTTTTATGGTTCCTGGGGTTATCAGACCGTGGGTTATTTCTCCCCTACCAGCCGTTATGGAACACCGCAGGACCTGATGTATCTTATAGACTACCTGCATCAACAGGGAATCGGAGTAATATTAGACTGGGTTCCCTCTCATTTTCCCGGTGACGAGCATAGTTTGATTTATTTTGATGGCACCCACCTTTACGAACATGCCGATCCCAGGCAGGGATTCCATCCGGATTGGAAAAGCTATATCTTCAATTACAGCCGTAATGAGGTACAGGCCTTTTTAATCAGCAGTGCACTATTCTGGCTGGACTATTACCATGCCGACGGTCTTCGTGTAGATGCAGTGGCTTCTATGCTTTATCTGGATTATTCCCGCAAGGAGGGTGAGTGGATTCCCAATCAATACGGGGGACGGGAAAACTTAGAGGCGATTGCCTTCTTAAAAAAACTGAATGAAACTGCCTACCACTATTTTCCGGATATTCAGATGATTGCCGAAGAATCCACCGCCTGGCCTATGGTTTCCCGACCAACTTTTTCAGGAGGCCTTGGTTTTGGTATGAAATGGAATATGGGGTGGATGCATGATACCCTCTCCTATTTCAGCAAAGACCCTATCTATCGTAAATATCACCATCAGGAACTGACTTTTAGTATGCTATATGCCTTTAATGAAAACTTTATCCTTTCTTTATCTCATGATGAGGTAGTACATGGTAAAAAATCATTACTGGAGAAGATGCCTGGTGATGACTGGCAGAAATTTGCCAGTTTAAGGCTCCTTTTTGGCTATATGTTTGCCCACCCTGGCAAAAAAATGCTCTTTATGGGAGATGAATTTGGACAGAGGCAGGAATGGAGACATGATTATCCCTTAGACTGGGATTTACTCAAATACTCTACTCACCAGGGAATACAAAGATGGGTTAAAGACCTCAATCAATTTTACCGGCAGGAAAGAGCTCTTTATGAGGCTGATTTTGAAAGCAGTGGATTTCAATGGCTGGAAAGCAATGATTCAGAACATAGTGTGCTGGTCTTTTTAAGAAAGAGTAGAGATGGAAAAGAAAATATATTGATTGCCTCTAATTTTGTACCTGCTCCCTGGTATAACTACCGGATTGGAGTTCCGAAAAAAGGTATCTGGCAGGAATGTTTAAATAGTGATGCCTCCTCCTATGGTGGCAGCGGACAAGGTAACTTAGGGCAGGTGGTCACCAGTCCTATTCCTAAACATGGTTTTGATTATTCATTGAATATTACCATTCCACCACTGGGCATTCTCTTTTTCAAAAAGGGAAAATGTAATATAGTTCTTCCGGAATTTAAGAACAGAGTTAAGGAGTACGTAATTTAATATGAGTGATAATAAATATATCTGTATTCATGGTCATTTTTATCAGCCGCCTCGTGAAAACCCGTGGCTGGAAGATGTCGAGCTACAGAATTCAGCCCAACCTTACCATGATTGGAATGAGAGAATTACCGCAGAATGCTATAAGAATAATGCTGCCTCCCGAATATTAGATAAAAAGGGAAACATCATTAAAATCGTAAATAATTATACTCAAATCAGTTTTAATTTTGGACCAACACTGCTAGCCTGGTTAGAAAAACACCAGCCGGAAATTTATAACACCATACTGGAAGCAGACCGAATCAGTCAGAAAAGATTTAATGGTCATGGCTCAGCTATTGCCCAGCCCTACAATCATATGATAATGCCTCTGGCTAACAGGCAGGATAAAATTAATCAGGTATTCTGGGGAATCAAAGATTTTCAGAGTCGTTTCGGGCGTGACCCGGAAGGAATGTGGCTGCCGGAAACTGCTGTTGATTATGAAACCCTGGAAGTATTAGCTCAATTTGGTATTAAATATACCATCCTGGCGCCACATCAAGCTGCCCGTACCAGGAATGCGGGAGAAGACTCTCCCTGGCAGGAAGTCCAAAATCAACAGATAGACTCAAGAATACCCTACCATTGCCCCTTACCTTCTGGAAAAAATATTACTATCTTTTTCTATAACGGCTCTCTGGCTCATGACCTGAGTTTTGGAGACCTGTTGAAAAATGGTGAAAAATTTGCTCAACGGCTGATAAACAGTTTCTCCTCTGATAATGACCAGGTGGAACTGGTACACCTGGCTACAGATGGAGAGACCTTTGGTCATCATCATCGTTTTGGAGATATGGCTTTAGCTTATTGCCTTTACTATATAGAGAAAAATAAACTTGCTCAAATAACCAATTATGGAGAATACCTGGAATTAAGCCCACCAACTCAGGAAGTACAAATTGCCGAAAAAACATCCTGGAGTTGTCCGCATGGAGTGGAACGCTGGAAGAGCGATTGCGGCTGTAAGGCTGGCAGCCATCCCCACTGGCAGCAAAAATGGCGTAAACCATTGAGAGAGGCCCTGGACTGGCTGCGAGATTACTCAATAGACCTATACCAGAAGGGTGCATCGGCTTACCTTTCCGATGTCTGGCAGGCAAGAAATGAATATATTGACCTGGTTTTGAACCGTACACCAGACCATATCCAGAATTTTCTGAGAAAATTTACCAGCCGTACTCTCAAAGAAGATGAGACCATTAGGGCCCTGAAATATCTGGAAATAGAGCGTAATGCTATACTTATGTATACCAGCTGCGGCTGGTTTTTTGACGATATTTCCAGGATAGAAACAGTACAAAATCTAAGGTACGCTGCCCGTCTTATTCAACTGATAAAAGAGCTGGATGGTATTGATTTAGAGGATGAATTCCTAAAAAAATTGGCTGAGGCTCCGGGTAATACTTCACGTTATTACAACGGAGCAATTGTATATCAATTACTGGTCAAACCGGCTATTACTGATTTACTGCGAGTGGGAGCTCATTATGCCATTACTACCCTCTTTAATGGCCGACAAAAAAATATCTATGCCTATCAAATTAAAGAACATGATATTGAGCAACGAGAAAACGGTACCTTAAAAACAGCTATTGGCTATGTAGTTATTCAATCTAAAGTGACCCTGGAACAGGACAAGATAATCTTTGCAGTACTCTATTTAGGTGGTCATAATGTCAATGGCAGGGTGGCACGGTATCAGGATGAAGAGTCCTACCAAAAAATGTTGCAGGAAATTGATTCTTCTTTTCAAAAGGCTGAGGTGGTAGATATTATCAGACTGATGGATAAACATTTTGGCACTGACAGCTACTCCCTACAGAGTCTCTTTAAAGATGAGCAGAGACAGGTTTTAGAAAAAATATTGGAGCCCGTTCTTTCCGGAATTGAAAATAATTTTCTCCAAACTTATCTTGATAATTCTACTCTAATTAATTTTTTGAGACAACTGGATATCCCTATCCCTGAAAACCTCAATTTTATCACTGAGGAGGTTATCAATCAGAAACTAAAGAACATTTTTGTTCAGGAGTCGATTGATTTAGAAAAACTTATTGTTTTACTCCAGGAAATAAAAGAAGGGTCTATTGCTATCGAGAAAAATACTCTGGAACGAAAGATAACAGAATGGATTCATCGGGTTATGACCAGAATAAAAGCAAAACCGTTAGAGTCTAAAAATATAGAGGAGATTATCGGGGTCTTGAAAGAACTGAATAGTTTCCAGATACAGCCCGATCTCTGGGAGGCCCAAAATATTTATTATAGGCTTTGGCTGGAATTGATACCTTCTTTACCGCAAAGAATTGGCCAGAATAGTGAGGGGATACAATCCTGGTGGAAACATTTTCAGGAATTGGGGACCTTGCTCAACATTGGTTTAACTCTATAGATAAAATTCTGAAAAAATAAAGATATATTGAAGGTTAATAAAAATTAAGATAGCAGGTACAGTTAAATGCTAAATCAACGTAGTAGCGGTATTTTAATGCCTATCTTTTCTCTTCCTTCCAGATTTGGTATCGGGGATCTGGGACCACAGGCCTATCAGTTTGTCGATTTATTGTGTAAGAACAAACAGCTGTGCTGGCAAATCCTGCCACTCAACCCTACCGAACAACAACATGGCAATTCACCCTATTTCTCCTGTTCCGCCTTTGCCGGTAATCCACTCTTGATCAGCCCTGAACTTCTACAACGAGATGGACTGCTCACCAGGAGTGAACTGGCCGAGTTTCTTTTACCGGAAAGTCCGGAGATAGAATATAGTAAAGTCTATCCTTTCAAGGAACGGCTATTACAAAAGGCGGTACTCTCCTTCTCTAAATTACCACAATTGCAACAGGAATTTACTGATTTCTGCCAGAGACAATCCTTCTGGCTGGAAGATTATGCCCTTTTTGAGGTTTTACGTCAACAATTTGATGATAGGAAGTGGAATGAATGGCCCCTGTCCCTCAGGGACCGGAAGGTGGACAACTTAGAAGAATTTAAAAAAAAGAGGGCAGAAACAATAAAAAAATATAAAATTATTCAATTTTTATTCTTCAGACAATGGTCTGAATTGAAAAACTACTGTAATTCCCTAAATATTAAGATTGTTGGTGATATGGCTATCTATGTGACTTATCAGAGTGCAGAGGTCTGGACCCATCCCGAATTATTCAAACTGGATAAGAATAGAAATCAGCTTGGTCAGGCTGGTGTTCCACCTGACTATTTCAGCCCTACCGGTCAATTATGGGGTAATCCGGTCTACCGGTGGCCGGCACATCGGAAAGAAGATTTTTACTGGTGGAGGAGGCGTATTGCTCATAACCTTTCTCTATATGATTTGTTGCGTATTGACCATTTTCGTGGTTTGATGGCCTACTGGGAAATACCAGCCTGTGACAAGACTGCTGTAAATGGCAGGTGGATTAATGGCGGCAGAAAAGACTTTTTTCAAATGCTGAAGAAAGAATTTCCTGATTTACCCTTTATCGCAGAAGACTTAGGGGTTATAACAGAAGATGTGATCGATATTATTAAAGAATATGGATTCCCTGGAATGAGGGTAATGCAATTCGCCTTTGGTGATAGCTTCCCGCACAGCATACATCTTCCCCATAATCATATCCCCAATGGTGTGGTATTTATCGGTACACATGATAATGATACCATACAGGGGTGGTGGCAAAAAGAGGTAAAAGACGAACAAAAAATATCAATAAATAAGTATCTGGGCAAAGAGGGCAATGCTACCAATATAAACTGGGAATTAATCAGAATGGCACAATCTTCAGTAGCAAACTTAGCTATCATTACAGTACAGGATTTGCTGGAATTAGGAACCGGTGCCCGTATAAATAACCCTGCAACCACCCGATCAAACTGGCAATGGCGCCTGATGAGTAGGCAGTGGGAAGAGCTTCAGGAAGAAGCCCTCCCTAAATTACAAGATCTTTCTTACGCCTATGGCAGAGTAGAATAACTTGTATCACTTGAATTCTAAATAAACTTAAAAATAAATATATAAATTTATTTATTCAACCCTCTTCTGAATACTACTATTCGTTAAAGAATAAGCTGAGTTGCTATTATAGTAGTAAATATGTTATATTTAATACCTGAAATAGCAAAATATATCTATAACTATATTGGATATTATTAGAAAGATCTGGTAATGAGCAAATGAAAAATATTCTGGAAGTGAAAGATTTATCTCTATCTCTGAATGGGAAAGAAATTTTAAAAAATATAAATATGGAGGTCTGGGAGGGTTACGTACACGCTATTGTAGGGCCAAATGGCGCCGGTAAATCAACCTTTGCCTCTGCTGTTATGGGATTAGAGGGATATCGGCACTTTAGCGGCGATATCTTTTTTAAGGGAAAAGATATTGGTAAGTTAAATATTGATGAGCGTGCCCGTATGGGAATTACCTTTGGCTGGCAGGAGCCTGCCCGGTATGAGGGATTACTTATCAAAGACTTTTTAAAAGCAGCTGCTGTACATAAAGATGATGACTTCCTTATAGAACAATTAGAAAAAGTTGGCTTGATTCCGAGTGATTTTTTACATCGGGCAGTAGATAAAACCTTAAGTGGTGGAGAGAGAAAGAAAATTGAATTAGCCTCTATTCTGGTAATGGAACCTGATTTGATACTTTTGGATGAACCTGATTCAGGAATCGACATGGAAACCTTAACCAAGATATTTAAGGTCATCAAGGAAGAACGAAAAAAGAAAAAGACCATTATACTTATTACCCATAGTCTGGCAGTATTAAAACAGGCAGACCATGCCTTTATGTTCTGTAATGGGGAGATATTGGCTAAAGATACTGCAAAAAAAATAATTCCTTTTTATAAAAATTATTGTATCCCCTGTGTCCATAAAAATATTCCAGACAAAGAAGGTGTAAAACTTGGATAAAAATGATTTAACCAAAGAATTGGCCAAAATTACCGAGACCGATGACATCTTTAAACAGCCCGATATCGCCCATATCTTTATTCATAAACATAAATTAATTCAATCCCACCTTCTGCCGGGTCTTAAGGTTGATGTTCAGGAATTTAAGGACCATATTAAGGTTTATGCCACAGTAGAAAAAAATGTGATTATTGATAAACCGGTACATATGTGTTTTGGAATGATACCAGAAGAAGGCGTTCAGAGAATGGTCGTGCATTATGAAATTGAAGAAAACGCCTCAGTATCCTTCCTTTCTCATTGTGCCTTTCCCAATGCAGTTAATATTCAGCATATTATGGATGGCACTATCAATGTTGGCAAAAATGCTAAATACCGTTATCTGGAAAAGCATGTTCACGGCCTCTCCGGTGGAATAAAGGTTTATCCCCATACTATTATTCAGCTGGCAGAGGGTGCTCATTATTATTCTGAATTTGAATTGATAAAAGGACGGGCCGGTTTGATTGACTTTAACTATGAGGCAACCTGTGCCGCCAATAGTGTTCTGGAGATGATTACCCGGGTTAGTGGTAAAGAAGATGACCATATTATCATCAAAGAAATTGGCCACCTGGCTGGTGAAGGAGCCAGAGGGTTTTTAAGCTCACGAGTGGCTGCTATTGGTAACACTAAAGCTGAGGTATACAATAAATTAACCGCCTCTGCGGCTTATGCCCGGGGACATGTGGACTGCACTGAGATTATTAAAGATAATGGTATAGTGAGCGCCACACCTATTGTAGAGGTAAGCCATCCCAAAGCCCATATCACTCATGAGGCAGCGTTGGGGAGTGTTGATTCCAAACAACTACAGACTTTAATGGCCCGCGGTTTAAATGAAGAGGAAGCCACTGACCTGATTATTAAGGGATTGTTAAGTTAATAGTTATCAAAAGAGGTTGGTTATTCATGAACAAAAAGATTTTCCTGGGCATTATTTTAGTAATAATGGGGCTTTTTTGGACTCTCTCCAATTTTCAACTTATCAGAGGCAGCTGGTTCCTGCCTATTATTGGTTTTGCTTTTTTGGCTGCTTACCTCTATAGAAGAGAAGATAAATTAAATAGGACGCCTGGTTTTTTAATTGCCGGCTGTATTATTATAATGGTCGGTTTATTTAACATTATTAATGAAAGTGTTAAATTAGGCTTACTGGAAGGCCCTTTATTCTTCTATTTATTGGGTATTTCCTTTTTACCAGTATATTTTATTCATACCAGGAATTTCGCCCAACAGGATTCCAAACAACACAAGTGGCCTCTTTATACAGGTTTTTCCATTATCGGTTTTGGTATTCTGGTACTGATTATTGAAGCTGCCAATACCTCTCTAATACGAAGATTTTATCCCATTATTTTACCAATAATCCTTATCTTACTTGGTTGTTATGTTATATTCTTCTATAAAAGAAAAGAGGATTGATTAACGTAAAAATTTTCATTGTCTTACCTTATTGATGGGATTATGGACTAATTTTGTATAGTTATCGAAGGAAGTGATGATATGAAAAAACTCTATCGTTCGCGGCGAGACAGTAAAATTGCCGGAATATGTGGCGGAATTGCGGAATATTTTAGTATAGATACTACTATTGTAAGACTTTTGGCAGCTCTGACTATTTTTTTTGGTGGAGGAGGAGTAATTGCTTATCTTATTGCCTGGTTGGTTATCCCTCTGGAGCCACTGGAAAAAGATTCAGACTTTTCCCCTCAGAAGGAGCATGGCGAACAGCAAGACAAAACTCAAACCACTATTGATGCTGAAATTATTGAAGAAACTAAGGATAAAAAAATTAATTAATATTCCAAAAATATTTTTTATTTGCTCTTGACATAAATAAAATCAATGCTATAATATTTGAGGTTTTAAGAAAAAGAAACAAAACCACTAGATATTCTTTTCATTTTTATACCTCCTTTCGAACCCGCTTTGCTTTTTGCAGAGCGGGTTTTTGATTAATCACCATTATATATATTTAACAAAGTATTAATTAACCAATATAAGCACTACTTTTACCAACTATTTACAATTTACCGATTTTTATATAGTATTAAGACGTATTAAAACAAAATATATTGCCAATAATAAGGTCAGTTTTTTATGTCTATTTTACTTTCTTTCACTATCTTAATACTGGTAATGGGTATCCTGGAAAGCTATTTTCATAGTAAAAGGATTGAAAATATTCCTATTAGAATACAGGTCAATGGTACCCGAGGGAAATCAACCACTGTAAGACTAATTGCTGCTATTCTAAGAGAAGCTGGCTATAAAGTTTTAGCAAAAACAACGGGAACTGCACCCAGAATTATCTTAGAAAACGGGGAAGAGGAGTTAATTAAAAGAAGAGTGCCAGCCAATATTATGGAACAGAAGCATTTTATGCAGAAAGCAGCCCGGAAAGGGTGTAATGCCATAGTGGTGGAATGTATGGCTGTTCATCCGGAGACCCAGTGGATCAGTGAACACCGACTGATTCGCTCCACCATTGGTGTAATTACCAATGTGCGAGAAGACCATCAGGATGTCTATGGCCCTGAGCTGAAAGACGCCGCCAATGCACTTAAGTTAACCATTCCGAAAAACGGTATTCTGGTTACAGCCGAGAAGGACTTTTTACTTTTATTTCAAAAAGAAGCTGAAAAATTAAATACTGAATGTATTCTGGTGAACCCGGAAAATATAAAGCTGCCTCAGAACAAAGAATATGAAAATATTCTTTTTAAGGATAATGTAGCGATCGCTTTAGAAATTGGAAGGCTTCTCAATATCAAAGAAGATATTTGCTGGCAGGGTATGCTTAAAGCGCATCCAGACCCCGGTGCTCTCACTATTTCTAAATTAGAGAGGGAAAATAAAGCATTATGGTTTATCAATGCCTTTGCCGCCAATGATCGGGAATCCCTTATTTTGATAAGAAACAAAGTAAACCAGCTGATTCCTGAAAGCTTACTACATTCTCCCAGAATAGCTATTTTGAATAACCGTAATGACAGAATTACCAGAATTATACAGTTTGCTAAAATTTTAAGTAAGGATCTTCTGACCAATCACATCTTTTTGACTGGTCAAAACAATATACTCAGTTTTAACCAATTATCAAAATATGGTTATCCCCCTGAACAGATAACTATTATACATGACGAAAGCAATGTTGATTATGTTTTAGAGCAGATTTTTAAATTCATTCAAAAAAAGGGGGCAGTAGCTTTGGTCTATGGATTGGGTAATACCCGTGGATTTGGCTTAAAATTGATGGATTACTTAAAGGAAAAAGGAGAAAAATTATGATATTGCAGGCCATCAGCATTGGCATGATTGTAGGGTTTTTATTCTATGAACTGGTTGGTCTTTCACCAGGGGGAATCATTGTACCAGGCTATATTGCACTCTTTATCGACCAGCCCTGGCGCATCATTTTTACTATAGTAATTGCCCTATTAACCTATGCTATCATCTTTTTCTTATCGAACTACCTTATTATCTATGGGAAACGGCGCTTTTTAAGCATGATTCTAATAAGTCTGATTGTGAAATGGGTTTTGGAAAGCTTTATTTTTAAATTACCTGTAGTCAATATTGAACTACAAAGTATAGGGTATATCATTCCAGGCTTGTTAGCCAATGAAATGCAGAGACAGGGAATTTTTCCTACCTTATTAGCCACCGCTATTGTAACCATTCTGGTGCGTCTTATTCTCTATCTCTTTTTATTTTAAAGTTCGTGTTCATGCAGCCAATAAATGATGGATGGGAAAACCGGGTCATCCTCTTCACCTAACTCATAATCTATAGAAACATGGTCTTTTTCTTTGAATTCCAACAGGGTTACTTCATAATAACTATCTATTAATCTCTGATAAAAAGATAAGTTTACAGACTTAGATACTTCCCGGCCACCGGCTACCAATAGCAAAAAAGGCGGAACAATCTGTCCTTTTTGTTTTTCTCTAACGTAATTAATTGGGGAGGCCTTCTCCCAATCTTCGGGATTATCCCCAAAAGCCCAGTAAAACAAGTCTTTATTTTCCGGCTCCGCTTCAATTAAAGATGGTAAATAGTAAGCCGCGCTGTCCAACCCTATAATTCCGGAAATATCAGAGGGAGATAAACTAAAGGGAGACAGGTAGCGTCCATCCAGTCCAATAAGGGCTGCCAGATGACCACCTGCGGAGTGACCTAAGAGGTATATTTGCTCTGCATCGCCACCATAACCGGTAATATTATTTTTTACCCAGAAAAAAGCTTGGGCAACATCTTGAGCATTAACGGGAAATTGGTAATCTGGAGCAAGACTGTAGTTTATACTAATATAAATATAGCCATTATCGGTGAAGGCTTTTGCCTTATAACTTAACCCTCCTTTGTCACCTAAAACCCAGTATCCTCCATGAATATAAATAATAACAGGGCAGAGTTTGCAGTCTTTGGGCTGATAGATATCCAATAAATGGCTTCTTCTCTCAGAAGAAGAACCAGTAGTAATTTTTGAATTATCTTCATCTTGGCTGTAATAATCGATATTACTGTATATCAGGATATTATTCATCTCCCGGGGGTTTTGAAGGTTTGCAAAACTGGTTTGTAAGAATAGAGCTGTGGTCAGAACTATAAGGAACAGTTTAAGAAAAATGTAAAAATATTTTTGTTTTACTTTTTTCATTTTATCAATATTTAAATTTTGTACTTTTTTATCCTGATTAACAGAGATGCTACAAAAATGTTTTTTGCTAATACAAAATAGAATCCTGTTTAAAGGAAAACACCTTAAAACGTTTGATCCCCTCTGTCTTTTCTAAAAATCTTTTTACAGGAATGAAATAAAATAAATTTTTTCAGGTGGCTGATCATGATCAGAAAGGGACAGTGATTATCACTGGCCCTTTCTATCTGTTTATTTTTTTATTTATTCTTCATATTTCCATAGATGATGAATATTGCAGTATTCTCTGACTTTCAGTATCCCTTCCACTTCTTTAAACTCTGCCTCTGGAGCATCTCCTGGTTTTAAGAATTTCTTGCATTCACCTTTCTCGGTAATTACCTGTATCCATTCAATATAGTGCTTTTCTTCCATGGGATGGGGTACTGAACCAACTTTGACTTTAACACCATTAGCGGTTTTTTCAACTACTGGAACATGTTTTTCATAAACCTGCTCAGCAGTCTGCTCTTCCATCATTTTCATTGGTTCTTTACAACATACCGGTACACATGTACCACCATGTAAAATCTCTGCTATATTTCCACAAAGCTCACATTTATAAATTTCATATTTTTCGGCCATAACCTTCTCCTTATTGTACCATTATTCAAATCTTATGCCTGGGCATTCTATACGTTTCATTGATCAACAAAATGGTAATGTTTATCTGGTCTCAATGTCTTCCAACAGAGCTTCCAAGTCTTCTTCATGTTCCACTTCATCTTCCAGAATCTCCAACACCATATGATAAGTGATAGGGTCAACATCCTTAACTATATCTGACAATTTTTTATAAACCTCTATGGCACACTGCTCGCCTTTGATGTTCTGATCCAGTAATTTTTTTACTTTGGGGTCATTCGGAATAGCATAATCGCAATTGCCTACTTTAAACCATTCTTCCGGATTTAAGAGTGGTGTACCGCCTAATTGTATAATTCTCTCTACCAGCATATCAGCATGTTCTAATTCCTCTTTGGCATGCTCCTCTAATTCTGCCACTACAGCATTTCTCATTTGCCCTACAGCAACTTTTGCCCCAATCCAGTATTGATAGTAAGCCAGCCATTCATCTGCTAAAGCCTTATTGAGCAATTTCACCAGTTCATTAACATCCATTCCTACAATTTCTCTTCCTTTTGTTCCCATCTTTTGGAAACCTCCTTTTTATTAATTATTTTATTATTTACTCGCTGATATGAGAACATATTTTCTAAAAAATACTGTTCATTCAGCTCTAAAAACATTTTTAGCTTTTATTTTGGAAATACAATCCGAACAGAGACCTTCTAATACGATATCCTGTCTGAAAACCTTAAATTTTTTGACAATATCGTCCGGTATTTTGATATTATCATACTCTTTACAATCAAAATCTACAATTTTTTTACAATTACAACAACGAAAATGGTAATGCTTTTTTAAATGGGCGTCAAAGCGTCTGGGGCCAGGACCGCTTTCCACCATTTTAATCAGGCCTTTTTCAGTTAAACAATGGAGAGTTCGGTTAACCGTATCAAATGAGATATTGGGGAATTCTCTCTTCACCTGATGGTATACCATTTCGGCAGAAGGATGGTCTTCGGAGTTTACCAGACAGCAAAAGATAGTGATACGTTGTGGGGTAATCCTAAAACCGTGTTTCTTCAATGTATTTTTGCAAAAAGATATAGTCTGTTCCAACTGGTAACCACCTTAATTTTTTAGTTATTCTTCTTATTTTGTGCACTAGTTCTTTATTATCGGGTATTGATTGATTTTTTAAAAATATAAATATTTATTCTTATTTCTTAGTATTACTATATAGTAACGATTCCTATTTGTCAAAATATTTATTCCAATTTTTAGATATATTAGATAGAACTGAGTAAATATTAATAGATGAAAAAATGAGATAAAAAGCTGTTCTGGGCAAAAAGACCGATATAACTTCCAGTGCATCCCGTTGAAGGTAATAGGCTAATTTTCAATTAATTGTTCTGATAAAATGCCAAACAACCAATAATAGCTTATTTACTTGAATATTTTCCACAAAATAGTATGCTAAAAGAATAAATATTCCAGATACCGGTTAGAAAAAATTTTACAATATGATGAAAAATAAAAAAAGATTTTCTCTAAATATTAATGCTTTAGCTCATGCTTATAATGATGCTTTTCATTTTATTATCCCCTTGTTATTGCCCTTTTTCCAGATAGAATTTTCCTTTACTTATTTTCAGTCAGGACTGGTGTTAACCTTTTATGAAGCATTGCGTTCCATTTTCTCTCTTTTATCCGGTGTTATTGCCGACAGGTTTGGCCATAGAAATTTAATTATTGCTCTGGGAATTATTATGTCCTCAGTATTGCTGGGAAGCGTCGCCTGGATTAATAAGATTTCCTTGATAATAATGGCTTTGTTGTTAATGGCTATTGCTATTTCTACCTTTCATCCTCTGGCTACCGCTATGGTTGGTGAAAAGGCCCAGCCTGGCAAGCAGGGCCGGGATCTAAGCTTATTTTCTGCCTCAGGAACAATCGGCCTGGTAATAATGAGTTTACTCTTCGGCTGGTTGGTACAGATCTGGGGATGGAGAACAACCTGTTTTATCATTGCCCTGCCGGGATTATTACTGGGATGGATTTATGCCAGAACCAGGGAAGAAAAACAGGGCATAAAAATTACCGGTGACAGGATAAACCACCATAATCTGTTAGCCCTCTTCTTTTTAAGTAAAAGTGTCTTATGTCTTGGTACCAAAGTATTTTTATCATTTTTACCTATCTATATCACTACCCATATTGGACTTAAACCAGGCATTTCAGCCTGGATCATCGGTATCTATTTTACCGGTGTTTTTATAGGGAGTATACTGATTTGCCAGTTACTTGATCGTAAAAACCCTTTGCAGTTTGTAATTTTGTCTGTGGCGTCTCTCATAATTTTGATTATTTTATTGACTTGTTCTAAAGTATTGTTAATCATAGGTATAATAGTAGTAATAATTGGCTTAATGGAAGGTATCTATTTTCCCGCTCAGAGTACCTGGCTGAATATGGTAAGTTCACACCATAACAGGGGAAGTCTTTTTGGCTTTGGGTTTTTTATGGAAGGTCTGACAGCCACCATTGCCCCTACTATCTATGGTTGGTTTGCGGATAACTATGGAATAGTTTTTGCTTACCGGTTAATGATTATACCTATTTTTATCAGTTTATTACTTAATATAGCACTTTTTCGCACCGCAGAAAAATACCAAAATCGAAATACAAAAATTATATAAATCAAATATTGATAATTCTTCCTGAAATTACTGTGAAAGATGCTGAAAAAGAAGAATATATACTACAATATAATAATGTTATAACCACTATCAGATTAATTCCAAAGCTAACCTGGGCAGTTTCCATAGTTATTCTGCCCTTTTAATATAAAGATTTGGCACTCAAGAGGCTAACGTTTAAGCTATATCAGGGTAGGATTCTTTAACAAATTTTTAATCTGGAGATAGGAATAAAAATGAAAAGATTTATTAAGATACCTTCTTTTTGGTTCACCATAGTGCTTATTATTGTTCCAATAGTTATTTATAATCAGGTATCAGCCCAATCAAAAACCCCCACTACTGAGGATATCTATTTTCAGGGAGTTCATCTTGTAGAAGTGGAAAAGGATTATGAAGGAGCTTTACAAATTTTTCGCGTCATACTGGAGGAAAACCCCGACCATCCTGAGGCTCATTTTCAGATTGGTAATATCTATCGGCTGACTCACCAGCTGGAAAAAGCCAAAGTTTATTATCAGAATGCGATTAATCTGAAACCAGACTATTTATCAGCATACTATTATCTGGGTATTACCGAGCTGGAATTACAAGAATATACCAATGCACTGGAAGCATTTAAACAGGCTATTCGACTGGACCCGGATTTTCCAGAAGCCCACTATAGCCTAGGCTTAACCTTTTTAAACTTAGAGCAGTTTGCTCAAGCTATAGACTCCTTTCAGTTAGCTATAAGCCTCAAACCCAATGATTACCAATCATATTATGGACTGGGAATAAGTTATAAACAGTTGGGTGATGAGCAAAAAGCCATATCCATGTTCATCAAAGCCCTGGAATTAAAACCAGATTACGGGGAGGCTTTTTATGAACTGGGAATGATTTACACCTTATCGGGGCAAGACCAGGATGCCATTAATTCCCTGGAAAGAGCCAGTCATTATCTTCCTCAACAGGCCGATCAAATCTTTTACCAGGTTGCCATGATCTATAAAAAAGAGAAAAAGTATGCAGAAGCCACAGAGGCACTGGAAAAAGCCGTCCAATATAACGAAAAGTTCACTGATGCCTACTATTTTTTAGGCTGGTTTTATAATCAGAACAGACAATTTGAAAAGAGCATCGCTGCATATGAACAAGCAATCTCTTTGAATCCTGATTATCCTGATGTC
This sequence comes from Candidatus Atribacteria bacterium, assembly GCA_029553585.1. Taxonomy (GTDB): domain Bacteria; phylum Atribacterota; class Phoenicimicrobiia; order Phoenicimicrobiales; family Stramentimicrobiaceae; genus Stramentimicrobium. The sequence goes on from JAKPKS010000238.1 coordinate 20,865, forward strand.
TATTATAATCTGGGATGGGCCTATAGTGAGGTGGAGCAATACCAGAAAGCCGCTGAAACCTTCCAAAAAGCGATTGAGATGGCTCCAACTGATACCGATTCCCATTATGCCCTGGGTTGGGTTTATGGTAAATTAGAAAATTATGGAGAAGCAAAAAAGGCCTTTCAGGAAACAATTCGTCTCGAGCCCGATCATGCCTATGCTCATTATGGTTTAGGTATGGCCTATCTAGCACTGGGAGAAAGAGGTCTGGCATTGGAAGAATATAAAATTTTGAAGAATCTGAAACAAGATATAGCCAATTTGCTTTTTGATCAGATCTATCCATAATATAAGAGGAAAAATCCTTTAGGAATCTCTGGAGATAATTTAAAGATTCGGAGTATATTAAGAAACTAAATTATAAATATTTTGTTATCCTTAGATAATAATCTTGTGTAAGCATTACACCGGGGATAGTCAAGGGGAATCCTTGCCCATAGGAACTTTTTGGTATAATTATATAGTAATAGATAAAAAATATATTTTTTAAAATACAATTACTGGTAACAAAATATTTTCCTTTAATAGAAAATTTTTTTAAAAGGAGGAAGGTGGTGTTTGGCAATTTTTTAGAACAGGTTTATTTCCAAAACCGCGTGATTGATTATATTATAGCCCTGGTAATCTTTGCTACAGCAACGCTTATTATTGTTATTCTAAAGAATTTTTTCATTGAGGTACTAAAAGCTCAGGCACTTAAGAAAAATACCGCCATTGATAACCGTTTTGTGGATGCTGTTCAGAGTAAAATTAAACCATTTCTTAACCTTCTTTATTTTGCAGCCTTCTATTTTAGTTTTTATCAGTTAAAAATACCAATTATAATAGAAAAGTATTTTAATCTTATCATTATTGTTCTGTTTATATATTATATTGTCAGATTTATACTTTCTATTTTTTCTTACTTTCTGGAAAACTACTGGTTAAAGAAAGAAAGAAACACTTCACGCATTACTGCTGCCAGAGGAATAGAAACATTTCTTAAAATCCTATTATGGTCTATCGCTTTTATTATTTTACTGGATAATTTGGGTATTCAAATCTCTGCGCTCTTAGCTGGCCTTGGTATTGGGGGTATTGCCATTGCCCTTGCCTCTCAAAATATTTTAGGCGATTTATTCAGCTACTTCATTATCTATTTTGACCGGCCTTTTGAGATTGGTGATTTTTTAACCATTGATAACTATTCTGGAACAGTGGAAAATATTGGTATCAAAACTACCCGTATCAGAAGTCTGGGAGGAGAGGAGATAATCTTTTCCAACACTAATCTGGTTAATTCTCGCTTACGTAATTTCAAAAGGATGAAAAAAAGGCGGATATCATTTAATTTTGGGGTTACTTACCAGACCTCTTTAGACCAACTAAAAGAAATCCCTGTTATTGTTGATACTATCTTCAAGGAGATAAACGGGGCAAATTTAGATAGAGTACATTTCTCTTCTTATGGAGATTATAGTCTTATTTTTGAGGTAGTTTATTTTGTAAACAGCAGGGATTATAATAAATATATGGATATACAGCAAGAAATTAATTTACGCTTGAAAGAGGAACTGGAAAAAAGAAAGATAGAATTTGCCTATCTTCCCAAAACTATTTTTTTACCGCCAAAGGACAGGAAAGAATAAAGATTTAATATTCTAATTAGTTGTAATTAAGAATTATAGTTCAGTATAATTGAGAAGGATGGGTTTATCAGTATGCAGATTTATTTATTAATAGCAGCTTTGATTGCGGTATTGGCAGTTATCTTTGCTTTGCAAAATGCTGTACCTATTACCGTTAGCTTTCTTCTCTGGCAGGTCAACAGCTCTTTGGCTCTCATCTTAATAGTTGCCTTTATAGCCGGGGTAATAACCAGTTTTCTATTTAATTTTTTGTCACATCTTAGAAAAAACAGGAAACTCATCTCCTTGGAAAAACCAGCAGAAGAATCCAAGTAAGATGATGATGTAAATTGGCATAATGAGTAATGCTATTCCTAAATTTGCTTCTTATTTTTTTATCGGGAAGAGTTTATATCTTAACTAAAGTAAAGAGTTAATAAACCAGACGGGTTGCGGTAGCTAACAGAATAGCAATAAGAAAGGTAAAGAGCATGGCAAATAGTGTTCGCTTACCACCAATTTCTTTAATCAGTACCGCGATGGTAGCCACACAG
>JAKPKS010000257.1 GCA_029553585.1 Candidatus Atribacteria bacterium
GCCATGATTACTGAGCAGAGATTCTAAGTCATCGGTGTATTCCTTATCAAAGGCCTGCCAGAGACAGGCATCTGCTACTTCAATCAGAGTTACTTTTTTACCCAGTAAACTGATCTGCTCGGCAAACTCAATCCCGATAAACCCCCCTCCGATAACTGCCACATTTTGAGCTGACTCTAACTGCCGGGAAATATTACTTAAATATTCTTCATCTTTTTTTATAGTAAATACATTTTCTAGGTCGTAACCGGGAATAAAGGTGGGGACAATAGGCAAAGAGCCGGTGGCAATGACCAGTTTTTTGTAACTGAAATCACCATTTTCTTCGGTTGTTACCATCTTTTGCTCGCGATCGATTTTCAGTACTGTATCAATCACCAGATTAATATTAGCATTGTTCAACACGGCATCTGAAATAACATTTTTCTTCACATCATGCAGGGTTCCATAAATGTAGGGGATGCCGCAGGGAACCATTACCGTTTTGGTTTGGCGGATTACGGTAATACTGACTTTGTCACCATAAGCCTTGCGGGCCATGGTGGCTGTCAGGATTCCGCCTGCGCTTCCTCCGATTACCAATAAATCTGTTTTGTTCATTTTTTACTCCTTTTTCTTATTATGAGTAGTATGATGCCTGGCTAAATATACCAGGATTTCAATAATTATAAATTTTATTTTCTGCTGCCATTTAAAGTAGTGACATTGTATTGAAAAATATTTTAATACTTTTTGTGGTAAAAGGCAACTCACAGGAAGTTGTTGCTACCCAGCACTAGACCCTATCATCTGTATAACCCTTATAATGTCATATTCCATTCGGAAAAAGGAAGAAAAGTAGTAAAAAAATTGGGATTGAGCTGGATTTTGTTGTACAATAATAGTGTTTTGGAAGGAGGAGGTAATTATGGAAATCAGAGCAACAATTCTTTGTGAAAATTGTACTTTTTTTAGTTCTGGTGCTCTGGCTGAACACGGATGGTCAGTTTATCTGGAAACAGAAGAGGGAAATTTCCTTTTTGATACAGGGGCTGGTAAAACCATTATCAATAATGCCCACCATTTTCATAAAGACCTGTCTGACATCAAAGGAGTTATCCTCAGCCATCATCACTATGACCATACCGGTGGACTTTTACCGGTTTTAGAGCATATCGGAAGAGTAAAAGTTTATACTCACCCGGATCTTTTTAAGAGCAGCTATTCGGTACGTAATGGAATGGAACGCTTTATTGGTATTCCTTATCGCCGTGAAGTTCTGGAAAGCAAAGGGGCAGAATTTATCTTTAACACCGATTTTACCG
>JAKPKS010000262.1 GCA_029553585.1 Candidatus Atribacteria bacterium
GGCAAAAAAAGAATTACCAGCAAAACAATTAAATTTAATTGACTTACCATTTAACAACTTTAGCCAGCGTTCACGCATTGTACTTAGCGGCTGGTCATTGATAATCTTCTTAAATTCTTCCCGAATATCTGATTCATCCTCAGTGCTCCTTGCTTCATTGCCATAAAAAGAGGATTGGTTATACCACTGAACAGCAAATTCATCAACCCCCACTGCCTGACAATATTCCTTAACCTTCCAATACTCATTAATAGTTAAACGGGACAAAGTAAACCCCACAGTAATAGTTAAGAGCTGGGGATATTGGGCCCGAAGCTCTTTTAGGCGAGCAATTAAAAAATCAACTTTCTGAAAATTGCCAGGCACTCCACGAATTTGATCATGTCTTTCACCGACACCGTCTAATGATATTCCTACGTTAAGCTTTACACCATTATGTAAAACGTCAGTTACCACCTCAAGAGCCCGCTCAGCCCATATAGCATTAGTACTTAAATCTAACAATGCCTTAGGAAATAATTCATGCTCCATTTTTAGTATTTCAATAATGTCAGGCCGCAAAATAGCCTCTCCCCCAGAATTAATAACACTCTCAACATTTCTTAAAATAGGATCACTAAAAATTTTCCTAATCTCTGCTAGAGTTAATGGCTGAGCGTGCTCCTTTTTAGCCCAAATCTGACAATGGGTACAATGAGAATTACATAAATCGGTAACTTCAAACCAAATCCACCGCGGTTTGAGTGGCCGATGGATTAGTTTTAAAATAATATTTTTATTACCTTCATAAAACCTTACTGCAAACTTTTGAAAAAAATTAGCCATATAGTTATTAAAATTATTTCTCAGCCTCTAAATACATAATACCTGAACGTGGATAAAATACTATTAAAATGGGATAAAATATAAGAGCTAATAAATTGGGCAACAGTACAACCCCAATAAAACGTACCAGTGAGTATATAGTTTTTATTAGGTATCTTTTGATGGTAGCACCAATATTTGACTGAGTCTTGCTAGTAGATGATGGGTTACCCTGATTGTTATCTACTTTAAACTTACGGGCGCTTCTAAAATGTAATTTGGCGGCAAGAATATCTAAAAACAGTTCTCTTAGTTGGTGATAACGATTAATATAAGTAATATGGATATTGCGCCAACCATTGAGTTCCAAAATATTCTTAATGGCTGAGCCGTCCCAACGACTTAAATGATGGTATGGATAATCCCAGTTAGCCCAATTAGCAAATATTCTCTCCCGCGAAGGAGTGCT
>JAKPKS010000281.1 GCA_029553585.1 Candidatus Atribacteria bacterium
CCCATCCAGCAGGGAAATCAAGCGATCGGTAGTATTGCCCATAGCAGAAACTACCACTACTATCTCGTTGCCTTCTTTTAATTTTTTAATTACTGATTGTGCCGCCTTTTCTATGCGCTCCACATCTTGTATGCTTGTTCCGCCGAATTTTACAACAATTCTAATGTTAATCACCTCTTTGAAATTAATACATGTTTATTATTAATAAATACCTAAATGGATCTAAGCAATCCAGATCTTTTTCCTGAACCTGCTCTATTTATGAGCTAACCATTCAGGAAAAACCTGATTTTGATTCAGATATTGGTATGTTTCTCCTTTGACTATAAGCCCATGCTCCCCATTATTAACCAGAACCACCGGGGGCCGGGGTACTCCATTATAATTACTGGACATTGCATAATGGTAAGCCCCAGTGGTGAAGAAAACCATCAGGTCACCGTTCTCTGCCTGGGGTAAACAAATATTCTGAATTAAAATATCACCAGATTCACAATACTTACCGGCAACTGTAACATTTTCCACCGGTTTGTTGTTGAATTTATTGACAATCAGAGCTTCATACTGGGCATCATAAAGGCTTGGGCGCGGGTTGTCAGCCATCCCTCCATCCACTATCAAGTATTTCCTTAAACCCTTTATCTCTTTAATAGCCCCAATGCGATAAAGAGTTATTCCCGCTTCAGCAATAATCGACCTTCCTGGTTCCACAAGAATCTTAGGAACGGCTAATCTATTTTCACGGCAGATTTCCTTTACTTTTCCCACTAATTCGAAAACATAATCACTGATACTAAGCGAAAGATCTTTTCGGGTATATCTTGCTCCTAATCCTCCACCTAAATTGAGAATATTTGTTTTTACTTTATACTTTTCCTCAATATGCTTCATCGTTTCAACCATTTCTTTAATAGCTAAATGGTAAAATTGCATATCAAAGAGCTGTGAACCTATATGGCAATGAATGCCCTGGTAAATCAGATGCTCTTTGGCTATAATGCCAGGGAAAGAATCAAGAAAATCATCAATAGGTATTCCGAATTTGGAATCGACCTGACCGGTTCTGATTTTTTCATGGGTATGTGTATCAACTCCAGGTATAGTCCTGACCATGATATTTACTTTTTTATTTAATCTATGTGTGATTCTGTCAACCAAATTTAATTCATGAAAATTATCAATAATGATAGTGCCCACGTTATTTTCAATAGCAAAAACTAATTCTTCCTCTGATTTATTATTTCCATGAAAATGGATCTTTTCAGCCGGGAAACCTCCTGCTAAAGCCATATAGATTTCTCCACCGGAGGAAGCATCTAAGCTTAGGCACTCTTCTTTTAAAATATGTGCTAAAGCCTGGACTAAAAATGCTTTACCAGCATAAAGAACCTCATAATCAATATTGCATTTTTCGAACGCCCTGATATATTCTCTACTTGACTTTCGGATAATATTTTCTGAGTAGATGTAACAAGGTGTTCCATAGATTTTTGCTAATTCTTCCAAAGAACATTCCTCAAATAACAAATTGCCTTGTTCACTTATACTAAAACCATCATGTTTGCTGATTTCTGTATCAAAATCTGTCATTATTTCTTTCTCCATGTTTTTATCCATTTTATTATTCACTTTTTTCTTTAACTAAAAACCCCTTTATAAATAAAAAAGGGCAACCCATAAGCGCTGAGCTCACCGATTGCCCTAATAAATAGTAAGCATTCTTAATACCCCTTTATCTCTTCTCGATGAGATAGCGCAACACCTGGGAACGGGAGTTCTCCCAGGTGACAGTGCTATGGTTATTGACCATAGTCCCAGCCTAAGACTTAGAGCA
>JAKPKS010000199.1 GCA_029553585.1 Candidatus Atribacteria bacterium
AGTGTTATTAAAATCAAGCCCACCTGTAATTGGAACTGCCAGTACGCCCCAGGTCCATATTATCGTAACGGCGACAAATAATAGGCCACTTTTTTTGCTATTAACCAAGTACATATACATCACCTTTTATCATATTATAACAGCCATAAAAATCTATAACATCCAACCTGACCACACAACCCCGGCAAAATCAAAAAACATCTAAATCGACCACTCGCAAACACATGTTATCTAAACTGACCACTCGCCAGACACTGACATCTAAATCGCTCTGTCGCGTTCAAAATCATGCCTTTGGACTTGTTCCCACGAAGCGACTTTTTTGCGATTTTCACACATCGAATTTTTACTCTCAAACTCGAAAAAGCCCTTATTTACTGGACTTTTCCTACACTCACTCTTTCACCCTTGACATCAATACCACGCACTCAACATGTGATTTTTAGGCTATTTGGGAAACATGTCTATAATCAACTGAAACGCCTGATTTTATAGGCCCTCCGTCATGTGCGGACTTGCCTCGATATCTATCCTGTTGTTTCGGTTAAATGGGGTCAGGTCTCAACATTTGACATAACTGTTGATATGTCAAATGTTGAGACCTGACCCCATGAAGTGAGGTGGACAATGTTGAAAGTTACATTTTAAGCAGGCTTTTGGGAAGTTGGACGCGGGCGGTCTTTAAAGGATTGACTGCCTGGCTTACTATAACATTGAGAGCTAAGCTCGCGAGCATATAAGCGGTATTCCAGGAAATTTTATTGGTCTCGGCAAGAAATGCTACTGCCTCATCAGTTGCTTTTTCGACTGCTCTATCAAGAGTCTCACCGCTCCCCACAAAATAAAAATTATCTTCAGTCTCAATTACCGGAATTCGCCAATCATGTTCCCTGTCAATATCGATGGTCAGATCAACCACACTTCTGCACTCCACACCAGTCCCGCATACTTCACCATTTCCCATCACAGCATGCGCATCTCCCAGGGCAAAATAGGCACCTTCCACAAAAACAGGCAGATAAATGGTTGACCCGGCACAAACATCTACGGTATCCATGTTGCCGCCATGATCTCCGGGGGTACCGTTAAGTACTTCGCCCTCTGCAGGCGCTACACCGATTACCCCGATCATGGGTCGGCAGGCTAATTTTTGGCCGGCAAATTCGGCATATCCGTCTTTAATGGGTATTATCTCTACCTGGGAATTTTCGACCTTATGTCCCAATACCCCCAAGCCTTTCATTACAATACTGACCCCTTGTACATCCGGCTCAATATTTTTAATGGTAACCTTTAAAAGATCCCCGGGTTGCGCTCCATTAACAAAAATTGGTCCTGTCGCCGGATTTACTTTTGCAAAATCTACATTTTCTTCCACAGAATCATCAGGTTCGGTTATCAGATAGCTGAAACAGTCTTCTGTCTCTATTTGTAGACTTTCACCCGGGTCTACTTTCAGTACCGGCTCATGTGAGGTCCCCATAGCAAAAACAAACTTATCTCTGGTAAGTATTTTCATGTTTAATCCTCCTTATCTCTCTTTTTCGTGTATTTTAAAAAACCTGGACCGATAATTCCATTTTTCCCCAATAAGCCTTCCGGCTTATACATTAACACTATGAAGATCATAGCAGCCATTAGAATTTGAATCAACCCGACCAAGGGCGGCACCTGTAAGTTTAATATTTTAAATCCTTCTTGAATTGGCCGGGCAAGATGTACAAACGTGGTTATAATACCGGCACCAACAATAGCACCGGAGATAGTACCGATGCCTCCGATAATCAGCATGGCGATGATTTGAAAGACAAATACCAGACCGAATACTTCCGGGTGCATGGACCCGGTATAATGAACCCACAAGGGCCCTGCCAAACCAACAATAAAGCTGCCGATAACAAAGGCATATATCTTATAACACACCACATCTATACCCATGGTTGCAGCTAAAGTCTGATCTTTTCCCAGAGTTATTATGGCTCTACCAAATTTGGAATGGGTAAATCTCCACATAAAAAGTACCACTAAAAATAAAATGCCATAAACCCACCAAACATTAGTAGAGAAAGGTACATTCCTGATCCCCAGCGGGCCATGGGTGTAGGAACGTAAATTGACAGCCAGATTGGTCATAACTATATTAATACCTAAAGAGGCTAATATAAAATAATGTCCTCTTAGCCGGAAAGCCGGTAAAACCAGGGTAATACTTGCCAATACTGCAGCAATTGCGCCCAAAATAAGAGAGATACCAAATGGTAATTGAGCTGCCTCTAGCCAAATGGGAAGTTGCAAAAAAGTCGTTTTATATTGGATAGGAAGTGTAAATAAACTGGAGATATAGGCAGAAAACAGCATAATCCCTCCAAAGCCCAGAGAAAAAACGTTGGCATAACCATTGGTTATTGTAACTCCCAGACAGATAATGGCATTAATGCCAAATAACAGAAATATGCCTAAATAAAAACCCTTCATATTTTTCTCAATCAGAGCAAGAAGAACAATCGCTGCCAAAAAAACCAACAGATAACAGCCTCTTTGCACTGCAGTCCCTCTTTTCTTAATCATTCTCCCCACCCTCCTTCAAACTTGACATTGGGTCGGAACAGGCCTGTTGGCTTTAAGAAAAGTATAAAAAAGAGCAATACCCAAACAAAAAGCGGACGGAGAGGAGAGTATATGGAAGGAAGCATTGCCACAAAAAGCACCTCTCCAATGCCCACAATAAAACCTGCCACCATAGCGCCGGGCACATTTCCGATACCGCCCAACACAGCAGCAATAAAACCGGTAAGCCCTGGATTAAATCCCATACTGGGGTTAACTATGCCAAAGCTTAATCCGTATTCAATGCCCGAAATCCCCGCCAATACCGAACCTAATACAAAAGCAGTTTTAATAATAAGGGTGCTGTTAATGCCCATATAGTTTGCGGTTTTACTGTCATAAGATACTGCCCTCATCGCTATTCCCAGTTTGGAATACTTAACAAAATAGCTGATGGCTATCATAATAATAATTGTGGTTGTAAAAATAATTATATCTCTTAGCCCTATTACCACCCCGTTTACAAAATACATTTTTTCGAAAAAAGCAGGAATAGGGAAAGCCTTGCGTTCATCGGTAAAAAATAACATAAAAAGATATCGTAAAAACATGGAAGCGGCAAAGGAGATAATAAAGATGGTTAAAACAGAGCTACCCTTCTTAATAGACGGTCTATAGGCGATTTTCTCCAGTAATAAGCCAGCAATAACAGAGGTGGTTATAGCTAAAAGAGCAGCGATAAACCAGGGTATTTTTAAAAACTTCACATACAGATAGCATGTGAAAGCTCCTATCATAAATATTTCACCATGAGCAAAGTTAATTAAACCCAAAATCCCGTATATCATAGTGTAACCAACAGCCAAAAGGCCTAATATGCTCCCATAAGAGATAGCATTTACCAATTGCTGGAGTAAATATAAAAACATTTTTTTCACCTCTCTATTCTATGCATTATAACAATCAGATAATACCCAAGTATGAATTTTTAACATACTCGCTTCTGCTAAGTTCTTTACACTCTCCACACAATCTTATCTCTCCCTTTTCCAATACATAAGCCCTGTTCGCTATATCTAAAGCAAGTATTACATTCTGCTCAACTAAAAGGATAGAGGTTCCTTCTGAGTTAATTTGCTGAATGGTAGCAAAGATATTCTCTACCACTACCGGCGCCAAACCCAAAGAAGGCTCATCCAGAAACAGAAGCATCGGATTTGACATAAGCGCCCTGCTAATAGCCAGCATCTGCTGCTCCCCTCCACTTAAAGAGCCTGCAATCTGGTTACGCCTATCCTTTAGAATTGGAAACAGACTGTAAATCCAATCAAAATTTGAATTTAATTTATCCCGTTTTTTAACCAGGTAACCGCCTACTTTTAAATTTTCAAATACGGTAAGATTTCCAAAAATTTCCCTTCCTTCCGGACAATAAGAAATTCCTAAGGAAACCAGCTCAAAAGGTTGAAGCGAATTGATCTCCTTGTTGTTCAACCGTATACAGCCTTCCCAGGGCCTGATAACTCCATTTATACATCTAAGAGTAGTAGTCTTCCCAGCGCCATTGGCACCAATTAAGGCTACTATCTCGCCTTTTTCAATATTTATGTTAATATTCTTTAAGACCTGGGCCTTTCCATACCCGGTACTGACGTTATCCATTGATAACAACATCTGACATACCCCCTATCCTGCAATCCTTTTCTCTCCCAGATAAACC
>JAKPKS010000241.1 GCA_029553585.1 Candidatus Atribacteria bacterium
CGGGAATGATGAAACAGCTGGGAGGAGAGTTTTCCGACTTTTAGAAGAGAAAGGATGGCAGTTGAGCAAGATTATCAACACCCATTCCAATGCTGACCATATCGGGGGTAATGCCTATTTGCAGAAAAAGACCGGCTGTGATATTTTAGCTACCGCGATAGAATCAGCGTTTATTAACCAGCCATCTCTTGAACCTTTGCTATTATGGGGGGCTTATCCTTTTAAAACCCTGAGAAATAAGTTTTTAGAGGCACAACCTTCCCGGGTAACACAAATTATTGAATCAGAAGGGATTATCAAGGGTACTCCCTTAAGAGCTTTTCCACTGGAAGGGCATTTTTTAGAGATGATCGGTGTGGAGACTCCTGATGGAGTTTTGTTTATTGCTGATAGTATATTTTCACCGGAAATAATCAATAAATATGGCTTAACTGTACAGAGCGATATTGAAAAATCATTCTCTACCTATGCTTTTTTGGAAAAACTTTCCGCAAAACTCTTTGTTCCAGCCCATGCCCAACCTGTTGAAAACATTGACGAGCTCATCCGCATAAATAAAAACCAGACAGAGCTAATTAATAAAAAAATTTTAAATTATTGCGAACAGCCCATTTCCCGGGAGAGAGTATTACAGCTCCTGATCAATGACTTCCAATTAGAGCTTTCCAGTATCCAATTTGTTTTAACACATATCACTGTTTCTGCACATCTGAGTTATTTGTATGATAAACAGTTAATAAAACCATTATTTGAAGATGGCAAAATGCTATGGGTAAAACTAACTGCAGACACCAGAAAGGTATAGAAAGTAATAATTTCCTGACTTATGCTAAGTGTTGGCGGTTGGTAAGTTCATCCAGCACCATTTTACTGATATTATAGGCATGGTCGGCAATTCTTTCCAGATTACTCAGTATATCAATATAGATAATTCCGGATTCGGGATTGCAGACACCTTTGCAAAGCCGGTCAATATGTTCATCACGTAATTGTTCTTCAATACGGTCTATCTCATCTTCTCTTTTAGCTACAATGGTTGCTATATCCATATCGCTCTTCTTCAGTGCCTTCAGGGCATATCTCAAAGAGGTCTCTACTTTAGAAAAGATGTAGGTTAGGTCTTTCACTGCTTTGGGACTAAAGGGTAATTTTTCGTTGATTTTGGTCTCAGCCAACTCAGTAATATTCTCTATATGGTCACCAACTCTTTCGATATGACCTGATATATTCATAAGATGGGTCAATCTCTGGGATTGGCTGGGGCTCAGGGATTTTTGAGCAACCTGTACCAGATATCTAGTTATTTCTCTGTGAATGGTGTTCAGTATATCTTCCTTTAAATAGATGTCCTCAATCATTCGTTCACTATTTTCCACTAAAGCACTCAAAGCATTTTTTAACATTACCAAAGAGATATCACCCATGCGCACCAGTTCTTTGGTTACCTGCCCCATGGCTATAGAGGGAGTGTTAATCAGTCTTTTTTCTAAATACAGAGTTCCTTTTTTAATAATATGCTCCTCACCAGGAACCAGCAGGGTAAGAATTTTAGCAATTTTGGGGAGAAAGGGCAATTGTATCAGGGTATCAGCAACATTAAAAATGGTATGGGCATTAGCAACCTGGCGTGGAACAGTATTGCCAGTTAGGGAGGCCAGGAAGGTAAATTGTTTTAAAAATATATAAAATATAACTACCCCTACAATTTTACAAAGTATATGGCCAACCGCTATTCGTTTACCAGTTATAGAGCTGCCAATACTGGCTAGCAGTGCCGTAGCGCAAGTACCGATATTTGCTCCCAGCATAAAGGGTATGGCGGCATCCAGCCCAATTAATCCCTGCAGGGACAATGATATGATAATGGCGATGGTGGCACCACTGCTTTGTATTATAGCAGTAAACAGAGCAGATAAAAAAATTCCAAGCAATGGATTTTTAGCTACTTTGACTAAAAGATCAATAAAGTAAGGATAATTTCTCAGCGGATTTAAGGATTGGGACATAATAGAAATTCCTAAAAACAATAATCCAAAACCGAGCAAAATAAAGCCAATATATTGATAGACCTTTTTGCGGGAGAATAGATAAATGGCTACACCAATTCCGATAATAGGCAAGATATAATCTTCCAGGTTTAGAGAAACAATTTGAACGGTTGAGGTGGTACCAATATTGGCTCCAAAGATAATACTCATAGCCTGCTGTAGATTCAATAAACCAGCATTGGCAAAACCGATTAGAATTACACTGGTAGCGCTGCTGCTCTGTAAAATTGTGGTAATAACGGCGCCAGCCAGGACTCCTTTAAAGGGGTTTTTGGAAAGTGCCTCCAGGATTTGGTGAATTTTATTGCCGGCAATTTTTTGCAAACCCTCACTTACCTGGTGCATCCCCAAAAAAAATAGCCCCAAACCACCAATAAGACCGAAAATTATAGTTAAAACCATTAAATAATTCTTACCTACCTTAATATTAAGTAGAACTTAAGAGGGAGAGTGACCAGACCAAAATATATTATACCATTGATTTGAACAAAACTAAATGATATTTGTTCCCTGTTGATTAATAATATTTGTTTTTTTCTTAATCATCATAAATAATAATGCTAAAATTGATTTATAGTGTAAAATAAGTATATAAAGTTATAAAGCGGGGTGGAAAAGATGCTCTTAAGAGAAAAGTTTTTGGAAAATAATTACAAACGAAAAATATTTATTCAGGTGTTTGTTACAATATTTCTATTATTTATGACTGTAAACTTCCAGGTGTCAGCCGAGATCGATGTCCGGGAGGCAATTGTAAAGGTTTATACAGTGAGCAATTATCCC
>JAKPKS010000252.1 GCA_029553585.1 Candidatus Atribacteria bacterium
CATAGTTTTATAAAGGCAACCGGCCTGTGCAATATCATCAATGGATTCTTTTCGATTGTTAAGTCAGTTGAGGTACTTCCACCATTACATACCCCTCTCTGTATCTTTGACTTAAATCTACTCTGCCATTGAGCATTTATTCAGTCAGCTTTATTTTTCAATTTTCAATGTGAACTTATTTTTTTATTCAAATCAAGCAACAATTACAATAGAATCATAACATAAGTTGTTATATTTATTATATTCATCATACTAAGCAATAACCACTTTTTTGTCAAGCACTCGAATTGCCTAATCAAAAAAATAATTGAAAAAGTATCGATGCCTCAAATAAAAATCTAACTGAAATAATTTTAATTATAAGCTAATCTCCCCTATATTGAAAGTATAAATCTTCCGTATAGAGGGGGTCAAAGGAGATGTTAACCATGGGGCAGAAAAAGGCAGTAACCAGGGAATTACAGAATAGATACCAGAAAGCCAGGAAGAAGGAGAAAATAATGATACTGGATGAATTTACCCGAATTACCGGCTACAACCGCTGCTATGCCAGTCAGATACTTGGCAAAAGTAACATACTGGGTTATGTTCAAATCGGCCGAAAAAAGTTCAAATATGTAAAAGATCATCATCAATCCCGAAGAAAAAGGAACCGATACTATGATCAGGAAGTTCTACTGGCCTTAAAGAAAATCTGGAAAGAAGCTGACTATATCTGCTCTAAAAGACTAGCCCCCTTCCTGGCTGAATTTATTCCGGTATTAGAAAAACATGGAGAAATAAAACTTACTCGGCAGGTAAGAGAGAAGCTCTTTACCATCTCTGCTGCTACTATTGACCGCTTATTGGCTGATATCAGAAAAAAACAGCAAATCAAAGGCAGATCCACTACCCGACCGGGAAGTCTCTTAAAGAAGAATATCCCGGTACGTACCTTCAGTGAGTGGGATAATACCAGACCCGGCTTCTTTGAGGTGGATTTAGTCAGCCATGATGGAGGGAATTCAAGAGGTGACTTTATCCAGAGTCTCAATTTCACCGATATTGCTACCTGCTGGATTGAGATGATAGCAGTCAAGAATAAGGCTCAAAGATGGGTATTTGCAGGCATAAAAGAGATTAAAGAAAGGTTACCCTTTGCCATCTTAGGTTTCGATTCAGATAATGGCAGTGAATTTATCAACCATCATCTTATTCGCTATTGTGAAGAACAACACATTACCTTTACCAGAAGCCGGCCCTACCATAAGAATGATTCCTGCTACATTGAACAGAAGAACTGGTCTGTGATTAGAAGAACAGTGGGCTATGGACGCTATGATACCGATAAGGAACTTCGCCTGTTAAATAAGCTTTATGGTTATCTCAGATTGTATGTGAACTTCTTTCAGCAAGTGAGAAAATTAGTGCAAAAGGAAAGAATTGGAAGTAAAATCAAAAAGCGATATGATGTGGCAAAGACTCCTTACCGCAGGGTCTTGGCCTCATTATATATCCCAGAGGAGATCAAGATGAAATTAGAAAGACAATATGCTATGATAAATCCAGCACAGTTCAAAAGAGAGATTACTAAAATACAGAATCAACTTTACAAAGCAAATATCTTAAAACAAAATAGGGATAAAGAAACTGTCCTGAGCAAAAAGGCTCAAAACAGTTTCGATTATATTTCTACTTGAGGCAACGTATTAGCGTTTGATTAGATTTTTAAGTGAGGCAACAGGGCACTTAAAAGCCTATTCCACAAATTAACTACCGTCACGACCCACGAAAGCATGTCAGTTTATTGTTATCTATTTATTGCATATGATATAATTGGGCAAGAAGAGGCTGATATTGCGGCCTTTATTAAAATTCTAAATAATATCCGCCAGGAATTACATATCACGCAAAAACAGTTTGTTCATAATCCCGATGTCAGCTTCTTGACACTAAACCGTTGGGAAGATAATCTTTACCCTCCCGGTAGCCTGGCGAGAATGCGCCTCATCGAATCGATTATTACTGCTGAAAAAAAAGGGGGAATTTTCTTCAGATATCATCATAGAATTAAAGCATATCAAATTATTCACAAAAATATTTTCTATTTGAAATAATTAAAGCGAAAGGTAAAAGATAAAAATGAACCAAAAAAGAGAACAGGAGCAAACGGAGCTCTACCGTACCATCTGGAATATCGCCAATGATTTAAGGGGCAGCGTCGATGGCTGGGATTTTAAGCAATATGTTCTCAGTATGCTCTTTTATCGTTACATATCAGAAAATATTACTGACTATATTAATGCTGGTGAACACGAAACGGGCGATACATCCTTTGATTATGCTAAACTATCAGATAACGAAGCAGAGCAAGCCAGAGATGATCTGGTAAAGACAAAGGGGTTTTTTATTTTACCCAGCGAGCTTTTTGACAATGTCCGCAAAAAGGCAAAAGAGGATGAAAACCTGAATGAAACCTTGGAACATGCATTCCGCAATATCGAATCATCAGCCCAGGGGACCGAAAGTGAAGATAATTTCAAGGGTCTGTTTGATGATATTGATGTAAACAGTAGTAAGCTGGGTAACACTGTAGCTAAACGAAATGAAAAACTGGTTAAACTGATGAACAGTATCGCAGAGATGAAGCTTGGTAGTTATCAGGAAAACTCCATCGATGCCTTTGGCGACGCCTATGAATATCTGATGGGTATGTATGCCTCCAATGCCGGAAAAAGCGGCGGTGAATATTTTACACCCCAGGAAGTATCAGAGCTTCTGACCCAAATTGCTCTGGAGGGGAAAACAAGAGTAAACAAGGTTTATGACCCGGCCTGCGGCTCCGGATCACTGCTCCTAAAATCCGCTAAAATTATCGGTAAAGAAAACGTCCGCCTGGGCTTTTTCGGACAGGAGATCAATATCACCACCTACAACCTTTGCCGCATCAATATGTTTTTACATGATATTGACTTTGATAAATTCGACATTACTCATGGGGATACCCTGACCGAACCTTTGCACTGGGATGATGAACCCTTTGAGGCCATTGTTTCCAATCCACCATATTCTGTCAAGTGGAAGGGTGATAGTGACCCGATTCTGATCAACGATCCACGTTTTTCTCCGGCAGGGGTATTGGCTCCCAAATCTAAAGCCGATCTGGCTTTTATAATGCATTCACTCTCCTGGCTTGCCACCAATGGGACAGCGGCCATAGTATGCTTCCCCGGAGTGATGTACAGGGACGGAGCAGAGAAGAAGATCAGGCAATACCTGATAGATAATAATTTTATCGACTGTGTAATACAGTTACCGGTCAATCTTTTTTATGGTACCAGCATTGCCACCTGTATCATGGTGCTGAAAAAATCCAAAACAGAGAACAGCACCCTATTTATCGACGCCTCTAAGGAATTTTTGAAGGTTACAAATAGCAACAAGCTGACCCAGGATAATATTGATAATATTTTAAAAGCCTATATTGACAGAAAAGATATAGATCATTTTGTAAAGCTCGTTCCCAACGGAGAGATAGAAAAAGAGGATTATAATCTGTCTGTTTCTGCCTATGTGGAACAGGAGGATCTTCGGGAGAAGATTGATATCGTGGCTTTAAATGCAGAGATAGAGCAAATTGTGGCTCGAGAACAGGCTTTGCGGGAAGAGATCGATAAGATTATTGCCGAGATAGACCCGCCTGCCGATGGGCAGGAGGTGAAAGTTTGAGTAAATTAGATGAATTGATCGCAAAGCTTTGCCCGGATGGAGTGGAGTATGTGGCGCTAGAACATTTGTTAAAAACAAGTAATGCCTCTAAATGCATTCCAAAGAAACATTATAGGGATAATGGTGGAATACCCATTATTGACCAGAGCCAATCATACATTGCTGCTTATACCGATGATAGATCAACCATACCGCCTGTGTTACCCTGTATTATTTTTGGAGACCATACGAGGGTGATAAAATATGCAGATCAAGAATTTGCTCAAGGAGATAGTGGAGCTAAGGTTCTTATCCCAATAGATAATACATTAAACACAAAATATGCTTATTATACAATTTGTAATATAGATATTCCATCAAGAGGATATAATCGGCATTGGACAATTGCTAGAAAGATTAAAATCCCTCTCCCACCCCTCCCGATCCAGCAGGAAATTGTCCGCATTTTGGATAATTTTACAGAACTCACAGTAAAGCTCAAAAAAGAACTTTCATCAGAACTCACAGCAAGAAAAAAGCAATATGAATATTACCGTGATAAGCTTTTAACGTTTGGAGATGATGTAGAGTGGAAAGAGTTAGGCGAGATAGGTAAATTAATAAGAGGAAGCGGATTATTAAAGTCTGATTTTGTAGAAGGGGGTTTCCCATGCATTCATTATGGACAATTGCATACTTATTATGGCACAAGTGCGAATAAAACAATATCATTTGTATCGCTAGACTTATTCAAAAGGCTAAGAAAGGCTGAAAAAGGAGATGTGCTTATTGTAGGAGTAAGTGAAAACATTGAAGATGTATGCAAACCGGTGGCTTGGCTTGGTGAAGAAGTGGCTATAAGCGGGGATATGTTTGCCTTTAGACATAGTCAAAACACTAAATATATAACCTATTTATTACAAACGACAGATTTCAGTAGGTATAAAGAGAAATTCGCTCAGGGTGCAAAAGTAACAAGGTTGCGGCAAGGGAAACTTCTGTCTTATAAAGTCCCTCTTCCCTGCCTTGCCGAACAAGAGCGCACCGTTGAAATACTCGATAAATTTGATGCCCTTTGCAATGATTTGACCATGGGTTTACCTGCGGAAATTGATGCCAGACAAAAACAATATCAATATTATCGTGACAAATTATTAACATTCAAACAAAAAACATAATCGAATGTAGGGGCGACCTGTGGTCGCCCGCTAACATAACAAACAGCCAGACGATATTATTTATTAATAATACAATTGTGTATTAAAAACCCAACATTATTCGGGGGTAACCCTGATGGCGGGCGTTTACAAAACGCCCCTACAAATACCCAATAACAATACGTATGGTTCGAATACCGCCTGTATAAAATCCGTTATCATACGTTAATTGGAAAAATAAAATAAT
>JAKPKS010000267.1 GCA_029553585.1 Candidatus Atribacteria bacterium
ATATTCCTCATAATAACCCTGACAATAGGGGAGAAACCCGTCATTTTACCATTTCTTCTGCCCCTTTTCAGAAAAAGATTATGCTCACCACTCATTATCTCTTTGAAGAAAGCAGTTCTTTAAAGAAGACTCTCTTTGCCCATAAGCCTGGAGATATAGTGGAAGGGGTGAAGGTTGATGGAACGTTTACCTTAAGACCGGAAGAGAAAAAATTAGTCTTTATAGCCGGTGGAATTGGCATAACCCCCTACCATGCTATGCTTCTGGAATTGGTACAAAACAAAGATTACCGGAATATTATTTTGCTTTATAGCAATAAAGATGAAGAACATGTTGTTTTTAAAGATACTATAGAAAGTTTAACTAAAGAGTATCCTGGTTTGAAGGTATTTTATCTCTTTTCTCCCCAGCGGGCTGATGCTGGTTTTATTCAAAAGACAGTTCCTGATTTTACCGAGCGTGTTTTTTACCTGTCTGGTCCTATCAGGATGGTTAAGGCGGTAGAAGAGGTCTTGCAGCAGCTTGAGGTGCCGCTGGAAAATATCAGGAAAGATTATTTTCCCCGTGTGGATGAATAGAGGAAACAAGAAAGGTCTGAAGTGTGGTTATTAAGTATTCTGAAAAAGATAGAGAGGGCATCATTGTTATTGGTGGTGCCAATATCGATATAAAGGGCAAACCAAAAAATGTGTTACAATGGGAGACCTCCAACCCTGGAACCATTCAGGTCAGCCATGGTGGTGTAGGAAGAAACATTGCTCACCATTTAGGGTTGCTTAATATCCCGGTCACCCTTTTAAGTGCTGTAGGTGAGGATGATGCCGGCCGGGAGATACTGGAGAAATTGAGGCATGCCCATGTTCAGACCGGAGAGGTGATTCATTCCAAAAAAGATCCTACCGGAAAGTATATTGCGGTTTTAAATGAAAAAGGCGTAATGGAAGTAGGGCTAAGTGACACTAAGATTATGAAAAGAGTAACCCCCCGTTACCTGATTGCCAAAACAGGAATTATCAGAAAAAGTCGATTGGTCATCATTGATACTAATCTCACTACCCAGGCTATTCAATATATTGCCAATTTATGCCGCAAGGAAAGGATTCCCCTGCTCGTCGATCCGGTTTCCATCGTGAAAAGTAGAAAACTATTGGGTATCTTATCTAAAATTGATTATTTAACACCCAATCTCAGTGAGCTGAGTTCTCTTTCCGGTGTAATAATTAAAAAAGTTGCTGACCGGGAACGTGCTGTTCAGCAGCTTCGGAAAAAGGGTATTAAAAATATTATCTTGACCAGAAGTACCCAGGGGGTTTATATTTATACCAAACAGGTTCCGGAGGGGGAATTTATCAAT
Source organism: Candidatus Atribacteria bacterium (assembly GCA_029553585.1). Classification (GTDB taxonomy): domain Bacteria; phylum Atribacterota; class Phoenicimicrobiia; order Phoenicimicrobiales; family Stramentimicrobiaceae; genus Stramentimicrobium. The sequence goes on from JAKPKS010000267.1 coordinate 1,355, forward strand.
ACCAAAAGAGGGAAAATGGTGGACAGTACCGGAGCTGGTGAT
>JAKPKS010000144.1 GCA_029553585.1 Candidatus Atribacteria bacterium
GGAAGTCAGTTTGACCCCAAATTAACCGATAAATTTATTGCAATGATTGCTTAGAGTTAGGGGAAATTACACCCTCATTTTCCATCATGCCATGCGTCTGGAGTTTTTTGTCTTGCTTCAAAAACCCATGTTAACATAAAAATAGATACTGTGTCTAAAGTCAACTCACAAGCTCTCCCATAGACACACTATTTAGTTTTGAATAGTTCTCTTTATCCTGGTACATATATTGTATACGTAGAAAGTTGCTTGCGACAATACAGTGGACAAGATGACGAGATGGTTGTTGGTCATTGACATTTAGTCGTTTGTTAAAGAAAAAAATGTGAGAAGAAATCAATGAGATTGCTACAACCCTATTTCAGCGGGTTTTGCGATGACAGAGGGAAAAAGGTATTTCGTTTTCTAACGCGATATGCGTAGTGCAAGATGCAAGTCGAATTTGTCACTGCGAGCGAACGAACTGAGCGCGGCAGTCTCATACTCTATAGCCCGCGGTATTTAGAATTATATGGTTTATCCATATAACGGTATTCTAATTTAAAGAGTGTGGATATAAATGTATGTGATCGCCACGTCGCTGCGCTCCTCGCGATGACAGAAAAAGAAAAAGCTCCTCGCGATGACAATCTCGTCGTGCGTTTTACGTTGTGGGCCATACGTAATACTAAAATTTCAGTTTAGTTATTGATAAAAATAGGGAATGTGAGGAAATACTTCCCGATGACAAGGGAAGGGGGAAAGCAGCTTGCGATGAAAGAGGGTATACAGTGTAACCCATGTCCTGAAGTAAAAGTGTTACCTATGTCCTGGTTAAACTTTTATTGTATTTAACATTATACTTGTACTATGCCAATATCTATATAGGGTATACCTCTTTAAAGAGGAAGAGAGAAATGGTTTGCGATGATGTAAAGGTGGTAAAAAATGTCTTTATTGGAATTAAAACAAGTCAAAAAAATTTATCAACAAGGGAAGATTGAAGTACCCGCTTTAAGGGGTATTGATTTATTAGTGGAGGAAGGTGAATTCACCACTATATTTGGTCCATCAGGGTCTGGTAAAACAACGCTTTTAAATATGATAGGATGCCTGGATACCCCAACAGATGGTGAAATCTGTTTGAATGGTAATAGAGTCAGCAATCTTTCTAAAAAAGAGTTAGCCATGACCAGACGTTTCAATATTGGCTTTATTTTTCAGAATCATAACTTAATTCCGGTTTTGACAGCTTATGAAAATGTAGAATTTGCCATCAGACTTGTTGGTAAATTATCGGAAAAAGAGATGAAAGAAAAGGTGTTGAAGATGCTGTCAGAGGTAGGATTAAAAGGTAAGGAACATCGCAAACCGGGAGAATTATCGGGCGGAGAGAATCAGAGGGTAGCAATAGCCAGGGCCTTGGTTAAGGAGCCAAAGATTATTTTAGCTGATGAACCCACCGCCAGTCTTGATTCACAAACAGCACAGGATGTCATTACATATATGGTTAATATGAATGAGGAATTAGGAGCCACCTTTATCTTTTCTACTCATGACCCCCAAATTATGGCCTATGCTCACCGGTTTATTAACTTGAAAGATGGCATGATTTCATCTGATCAGAAGAGGGTGTAAAGATGTTCAGTGTCGGGCTGGGTTTAAAAAATCTTTCTCGTCAAAAAAGACGCAATATCATAACTATACTGGTTATTGCCTTTGCCTTTTCAGGTTATCTTTTTCTGGAATCAGTAATGAATGGTATGGAAGAGATATCTTTTGAGAATATCAGGAACTTTGAGACAGGCAATATCCAGATTACCCATCCTGAATACTGGGAAGAGAGAGATGAATTGAACCTGAGTAATTTGATAGAGTGGAATGACGGCTTAAAGGAGATTATCGGACAAACTACCGGAGTAAGCGGAATTTCTCCTGAACTTAAATTTTCGGCTAATTTAAACAATGGTATAGATGAGATGGGAGTGGCAGGTATTGGCATCATACCGGAAGATTATAATCAGGTTTTTTTAACCAAGGATTATTTTATTGCCGGCGATATAGCTGCTTTAGGAGAAAATAAAGCGGTTATTGGAAAACAGCTGGCTGAACTTATGAATTTAGAAATGGATGATTATATTACTCTACTGGTTAGAACCAAAGAGAACACCTTTAATACCATTGATTTGGAAGTAGGTGGAATTATACACACCCTTAACCCGGTGCTGAACAGTAGAATAGTATTGCTGCCCTTAAACACAGTTCAGCAATCTTTAAATACAGAAAATAGTGTAACTATGATTTCTCTGGCGACCTCAGCTGGTGTAAAAGAGGAAAGCATTATTCAGTCCCTGGAAAATAGTTTTCATGAAAAAAAACTGCCTCTTCGTGCTTATCCCTGGAGGGAATCAGCTGCCAATGTCATTGCTCTGAGTGCTGCCAAGAAGGGTGGCATCAGTGCTATTATGCTGGTGGTCCTGCTGATTGGCATGGTGGGAATTGTCAACAATATCATTCTTTCCGGTATAGAAAGAGCTTCTGAGATTGGCATGATGAAGGCAATGGGTATGCAGGAATGGGAGATTGTTTTTGCCTTTATGGTAGAAGCAGCAGGGATTGGACTATTGGGGGGATTAACTGGTTGCCTCTTCGGGTTTTTAGGCGTTTATTGGCTGGTTAATTATGGTATCTATATGGGAGACTGGGTACATATGTCTGAGTATGGTATTCCTGTTTTAGATCGGATTTATGGTGTCTGGAATTATCCCGCCTTTAGCTATATCTTTGTGTTGGGAGTGCTGGTGGCAATATTATCGAGTATATTGCCCGCTTATTGGGCAGCACATAAAGACCCGGTAGAAGCAATCTACCATACCTGAACATACGATAGATAATGAGATAGAGAGAAAACAGGAAGGTTTAAATTAGAAAAAATGAAATTTTTATGGAGCTTAGCCCGGAAAAACCTGTCCCGTTCCAGAATCAGAACCATAGTTTCTGTGATTGCTATTGCTATTGCAATTATTTCCGTGGTTTTTTTACGGGGATTAATCAGCGGGATGTTAAACTCTACCTTTGAAAACCATATTTTTTATAAAGCCGGCCATATTAGAATCATTAACCGGGAATATAAATTAAAGGAGCATCTGATTTCTCTGAACTATACAGTAGATGGTTTTAATGATACAGGATATGAGGAGATGGCAGGTGAGTTAAAGCAGATTGCCGGAGTCAGGCAGGTTTTACCCCGACTCAGGTTTGCTGTGATGGTAAGTCAGGATGACAAGCTGACCGGTCTGATGGGCTGGGGAATAGAACCAGAGGAAGAGGTCAGGTTTACCGGTATGGATAAGTATATTACTGAAGGTAGAATGGTTAAGACCGATAAAAGAGAGCTGATTATGGGCGCTGCTTTAATGGACAAGATTGGGAAAAAGGTGGGAGATAAGGTAACTTTTCTCTACCATACTGCCTTTGATTCCTTTCGTGCTTCAACCTTTCAGTTGGTGGGAAAGATAGAAAGCAATCTGGATTTTTTAAATAAAGAGGTCCTTTTTTTGCCATTGGACCAGGCTCAGGTTATTTTAGAAATGCCAGGTGAGGTAACTGAATTATTAATAGTAACACCTGATTATAACCAGGCAGGTAAGGTTTTACCTTCCATAGCAGATCTGTTTACCGCGAGAGACTTATCACATAAATATATGCTGCAGCTCTGGAATAGGGACTATGACCTGATCGAACTCTTTGCTCTGGCTCAGGTGATTTATAATTTTGTCTATATCTTTATCATAATTTTGTCCTGTCTGGTGCTGATTAATACCCTTGTTATGATTATCAATGAGAGAAAGAGAGAGATCGGCATGATGAGTGCTTTGGGTTTGAAAGCAAATGAGATTCTCTGTCTTTTTGCCTTGGAAGGAATGACCATAGGCGTTCTAGGTAGTGCTCTTGGAATCGTCATAGGTGGTATTGTCACTAAAATATTTTCCATAGTGGGAATGGATTTTAGTGCAGCTATGGAAGGAATGGGTGCAGACTTGTTGTTTGAACCGATATTTTATACCGATTTCAGTGTGGGGAATCTTATCTTTGCCTTTGTATTGGGAGTGGTAGTAGTTACTGTTGCCTCTATGATTCCTGCCAGGATGGCTGCACAGCTAGAGCCGACCGAGGCGATGCGTTAAAAAAGGAGATGCGGGAAGGAGCCTGTTATATGAAAAAATTCAATAAAAACGCTTTGGCGGGAATAATCTCTCTTTGCCTGTTCCTGTCTTTTACCGGAGTTGCATCAGCTGAACTGACTGCTCTGGAAATCATGGAAAAGAGGGACAATAATGAATATATTCACTCTGCCAGAATGGAGGCAACTATGATTATCAGCCAGGGAGGCAGAAAGATAGAAAAGACTATGGTATCATATTTTCAGGAAAAAGATGCCCTGGTGGAATTTACTAACCCGGCCGATAGGGGAAGTAAATTTTTAAAGAGGGCAGACCATTTATGGATGTTTTTCCCCGATGCCGAAGAGGTTGTTAAAATATCCGGGCATATGCTGGAACAGGGCTTTATGGGTAGCGATTTTTCCTATCAGGATATGATGGAATCAGATAAGCTGACAGAATTATATACATTCAGCCTTTTGGAGGAGGATTCTTTTGGTGATAGACCCTGTTATGTCCTGGAAGCTACCGCTCTACCTGGCCAGAAGGTATCTTATTATCGCAGGGTAACCTGGGTAGATAAAGAGCGTTTTGTCGGTTTGAAGGAAGAGCTCTATGCCCAGAGCGGACGTCTGCTCAAAGTAAGTGAAGTAGAAAGGGTAGAGGAGATAGATGGCCGATGGTTACCAACTCAATCTATTATGGAAAATAGATTACGCCAGAATACCTATACACAGTTTATAATCAATAAGATTGAACTGAATATAGAATTAGATGAGAAAATGTTCAGCCTGCAGAGCCTGCATTAAGTACGTAGTGTGTCTTGCGTTGTGGGTCATGCACCAAAAACAGTATTTTGTATATTGTATAATGTTATACCTCTTTAACATGTGATTGCCACGACAGCCTATAGTTCAAGCTTAGGGACTGTCTCGCAATGACCAGGAAAGAATATATTTATTTTCTTTTATTTTCTACGCAAGACGTAAAACCAAGACGAATATGTCACTGCGAGCTTGCCTTTCAGGCAGGCGTGGCAGTCTCATCCTCTATAACCCGTAAAAGTTTTAATAAAAATTAAATCTAGAACCAAAAATCTTTTAGCATAGGCTCAAGTGATTGTACAATCTCGTTGTGCATTTTGGGTATCAAGTTAATAGAAGGAAAAAGATACAGGAATGAATGGATGTGATCGCTGCATCGCTACGCTCCTCGCGATAGCAGAGAGAAGACATAAATGTGTTGTAATGACATTGGAAGAGAAAGCTCTTCACGTTGACGGAGGAATGAAAAGATCCTTTGTAGTAACTGGGAAAAAGGTAGGTCATAGTAATAAAAAATACTGATTATAGAAGTAAAAAAACAAGATAAGATTAGATTGGAAAATTATTTTTAAAATGATGGAATAATAAGGTATGATAAAAATGAATACCTTATTTATATTGCTACATTATTTAAAGGGGAAGAGGAAGGAGTAGAAAAAGATGGTTATTAATTTAAGAAGTGATACGCAGACTTTGCCTACTGAGGAGATGTTGGAGGCTATGAGGAGAGCTCCCCTGGGTGATGATGTTTTCCGGGAAGACCCCACTGTAAATAAATTAGAAGAAATGGCAGCAGCAAGAATGGGGAAAGAGTCAGCGCTATTTGTAGCTAGTGGTACTATGGGCAATTTATGTGCTCTTATGAGCCACACCCGCCCTGGTGATGAGGTTGTTCTGGAGGCGGAATCCCACACCTATTATTATGAAGTGGGAGGATTTTCGGCACTGGCCGGCCTTTCCCCCCGCTTTGTGCAGGGTAAACATGGTATTATGACCGTTGATATGATTAAAAAAGTAATAAGACCTGAGAATATTCATTTTCCATCTGCTACCTTGCTCTGTGTTGAAAATACCCATAATCGGGGAGGGGGAAC
>JAKPKS010000283.1 GCA_029553585.1 Candidatus Atribacteria bacterium
GTGAATATCAGGAATCTAATAGGAAAACAGATAAAGATTATGGGTATCGTAAAGGGTAATGGCTATGGGCATGATGCCATAGAGGTAGCCAGAATAATACTGGAAAACGGTGCCGATGAACTGGCAGTAGCTAGGATTGAAGAAGCCCTATTCTTGAGAAAGAATAATATATCAGCTCCCATACTGGTATTAGGAGTCGCCTTCAAAGAGCAGGCTAAATTGTATTTAGATTACAATATAAAGCCTTCTTTGAGTGATTTGGATACTATCAGCAGTTTTAATAATTTTGCCTCACAGTTAAATAAAAAAATGAAAATACATTTAAAAATTGATACCGGTATGGGAAGATTGGGTATGAAGCTTGCTGAATTAAAACAAACCATTTCTGATTTTGAAAAAATGCAGAATATCGAAATTGAAGGAGTTTACACCCATTTTTCCACTTCTGATGAAGGTGATAAGAAATATACTTATTATCAATTTGATCTTTTTAAGGAAGCAATTGATTTATTTAAAAATAGTAATATTCCCATTCCATACTTTCATACCGCAAATAGTGGAGCTATACTGGATTTACCTGAAACCTGGTTGGATATAGTACGTCCGGGATGTCTGATTTATGGGTTATATCCATCTGTTGATGTTAGAAGAACCATCGGTTTAACCCCCGCACTATCATTTAAAAGCCGTATTTCCTTCATAAAAAATGTTCAGACCGGTTCATTTATCGGTTATGGTAAAACCTGTCAGGTAAAAAGAGAAACCAGGGTAGCCACTGTTCCGGTAGGATACGCAGATGGTTATCCAAGACTTCTTTCCAACCGGGGAGAAGTGTTGATAAGAGGTAAAATGACTCGGGTATTAGGCAGAGTCTGCATGGATCAGTTGATGGCAGATGTTACGGATATTGAAAATGCAACCGTTGGTGATGAGATTGTTCTCTGGGGAATACAGGGTGATAAGAATATCCCAGTTGAGGATATAGCCCGAAAGGTAGGAACTATTGTTGATGAGATTGTTCACCTTACTGATAAAGCCAGAGTAGCAAAAATGTTTATCAGAGATGGGAAGCCATGGAAAATTAAAAATATGTTAGGTGAATATGCTTGCGAGGGATAATACCCTGAACAATAAGTTTTTTAAAAACAATGATAATGGTAAATTTACTTTTATCAGTAATAATCCCGAAAAAACGGTCTGCTTAGGAATAGAATTAGGAAATTTACTACAGGCAGGCGATCTCATTGCCATAAATGGGGCTCTTGGTGCCGGGAAAACCAGTCTAATTAAAGGTATAGTGAAAGGGTTAAAAAGTCCTGATATTGTTACCAGTCCCACTTTTTCCATTATAAATGAATACTCCAGTACTGTTCCCATATTTCACTTTGATCTATATAGAATTAATAAGTTGGAAGATATTGAAGAGCTGGGTTATGAAGAATATTTTTATAGCCAGGGAGTTACTTTAATCGAATGGGCTGAAATTATAATCAGCTATTTACCAGAAGAATTGTTATTAATAAATATTTATATGGATCTTAACAATATTTCTACCAGAAAGATTTCCTTTGAACCTAAAGGGGAAAGGTATAAAAAAATAGTAAAGGAACTGAAAGCTATTGAATGTATTAGGAATTGATACAGCTACCAGAGTTTTGAACTTAGCTATTGTCAACAATAGTGAAATAGTAGTTGACTACAAATTAAATTTATCAGAAAAAACACACTCTGCCACTATCCTGCCAGCTTTAGATGGCATGCTAAACTTAGTCGGGATTGAACTTAAAGATATAAATGGTATTGCTGTTTCTATTGGTCCAGGCTCTTTTACCGGCTTAAGAATTGGCCTTGCGACTGCCAAGGGTCTTGCTTTTGCCTTATCCACACCCATTGTGGGAGTAAATAGTCTGGAATCTTATGCGTATAGATGGTTGAGCTTATCCGGCATACTCTGCCCTTTAATAGAAGCCCGAAAAGGAGAATATTATTTTATAGTTTATTATAGTGAAAAAAATCAACTCAATGTGATAAAAGAATATCAATGTGCTGGATGGGATAGGATAAGCCAGGAACTTTTAAAACATAAGGGAAATATCTTTGTTTTTGGAGAAGGAGTATCAAGTCTTCTTGAGAATGAAAAAATAAAACAATATAAAAAACCAACTCGTATTAACTTTATCGCTAATAAACAAGGTATTGCCAATGCTGCCCAAATTGCTTTATTAGGAGAAAAAAAGATTTTAAACCAGCAAGTTGATGATCTCGATAGATTATCACCGTTTTATATCAGTAAATCGGCTGCAGAAATAGTAAAAGAAAAAAATTAAAATTTAATTATGGAAAATTTAAATACTAAAATAGAAGAAATTATAATTTTAGGAATTGAAACCTCCTGTGATGAAACTTCTGTCGCAGTAGTCAAAAATGGTAAATATTTACTTTCTAATATTATTGCCTCACAGATGGAATTTCACCAGAAATATGGGGGTGTTGTTCCGGAAATTGCCTCCCGCAAACATATGGAATTTATAATGATTACCTGTAAAGAGGCATTGAATAAAGCAGGGCTAAAAATAAATGATATTGATGCCATCACGGTAGTTTCTGGCCCTGGTTTGAAAGGCTCTCTCTTAGTCGGTTTGTCTTTTGCTAAGGCAATTGCTTTTGCCTTAGCAAAACCATTAATTGGAGTAAATCATATTGAAGGTCATATCTATGCTAACTTTTTAAATCAACACAATATAAAAGCCCCATTTATTTCTTTGATAGTTTCAGGTGGTCACACCTCTCTAATATTAGTAAATAGAGTCGGTGAATATGAGGTAATTGGCAGAACTAGAGATGATGCCGCTGGTGAAGTATTTGATAAGATTGCCAAATATTTGGGTTACCATTATCCCGGAGGTCCTATCATTGAAAAGCTGGCAGAAACCGGCAAGAGTGATGCAATTGATTTTCCAAGACCCTTGCTTAATAGCAAAGACTTTGATTTTAGTTTTAGCGGTTTAAAAACATCCGTGATATATTTTATAATGAAGGAGAGGGATAATGGAAATCAAGTTCATATCAATGATGTCTGCGCTTCATTTCAAAAGGCAATTATCGATATTCTGAAGTATAAAACATTTGCTGCCGCCCGATATTATAATATAAGCACTATTTTGCTGGGTGGTGGCGTGGCAGCCAACGAAAAGTTAAGAAGAGAATTTATAGAAAATAAACCTAATGAAAATTATAAAATATGTTACCCTCCCAAAGAACTATGTACTGACAATGCTGCGATGGTTGCTAGTGCAGGTTATTTTAAAATGAAACAAGGAATTACCGATTCTTATAATTTAGAGGTATTCACAAAATAAACAATATTTATTAATAAGGATATATTAGGATATATCAGTAGTTATTTTATATTAAATTATGAATATAACTAAATATAGTAAAATATCAATAAAAACAAGATTTGCAAAATAAATTATGATTGTATAAGATATTAAAGGAATTTAGCACTCTCATTATGAGAGTGCTAAATAATTTAAAATAATAAAAATCCTTGAAGGAGGAAAAGATGGATATAAAAAAGATCAAACCCTTAAGTGACCGCATTTTAGTAAAACCAGTTCAAGAAGAAGAAAGAACAAGGGGTGGTATTGTATTGCCAGATACAGTATCAAAGGAAAAACCCCAATTAGGTAAAGTTTTAGCGGTTGGCCCTGGCCGTACCAATGAGGAAGGAAAATTGTTCCCTATGCCCTTTAAAGTAGGCGATATGGTAGTCTATGCTAAATATTCGGGGACCGATCTAAAGGACGATGATGACGAGGATTATTTGCTGTTAAGTGAAAAAGACATTTTAGCTATTTTTAAATAGAATAATTAGAATATATTTATTATCAAACATTTGATTAAGGAGGATGAATAATATGGCAAAACAGTTCTTATTTGAAGAAAGTGCCAGAAGTGCTCTGAAAAAGGGAGCAGACAAGTTAGCCGAGAGCGTTAAAATAACTTTAGGTCCCAAAGGACGAAATGTTGTTCTGGAAAAGAAGTATGGTTCACCTACTATTACTAATGACGGGGTTACTATAGCCCGGGAAATTGAAGTAGAAGATCCTTTTGAAAATATGGGTGCACAGTTTGTCAAGGAAGTTGCAACTAAGACCAATGATATTGCTGGAGATGGAACAACCACAGCCACAGTTTTAGCTCAGAAGATACTTCATGAAGGATTAAGAAATGTGGCAGCAGGGGCTAACCCGATATTGTTAAGAAAAGGTATTCAAAAAGCAGTTGATAAAGCAGTAGAGGAAATCAAAAAATTAAGTATAGAGATTAAAGACAAAGAATCAATTGCTAACGTGGCATCGATTTCAGCGTCTGAACGGGAAATCGGGAATATCATTGCCGATGCTATGGAAAAAGTTGGAAAAGATGGAGTTATCACTGTTGAAGAATCCAAAACCATGGGTACTACCCTGGAAGTGGTAGAGGGAATGCAGTTTGACAAAGGCTATGTTTCACCATATATGGTTACCGATGCTGAAAGAATGGAAGCAGTGCTGGAAGATCCCTTAATTTTAATTACCGATGCTAAAATCAGTAATATGAAGGGATTATTACCCATTCTGGAAAAAGTAGCTCAGATGGGAAGACCTTTGTTTATAATAGCAGAGGATATTGAAGGAGAGGCTCTGGCTACATTGGTAGTAAATAAGATCAGAGGAACCCTGAATTGTGTGGCTGTTAAAGCGCCGGGTTTCGGGGATAGAAGAAAAGAGATGTTAGCCGATATTGCTATAGTTACCGGTGGACAGGTTATTTCTGAAGAAGTTGGTTTAAAACTAGAAAATGCTGATATAACCATGTTAGGCTCTGCCCATCAGGTTAAAGCTAACAAAGACGAGACTATTATTGTTGGCGGCAAAGGCAAAGTCGAGGAAATGAAAAAGAGAGAAGCTCAGATCAGAGCTCAAATCGAGGAATCAACATCTGATTATGATAAAGAAAAATTACAGGAGAGATTGGGTAAATTGGTAGGTGGCGTGGCAGTAATAAATGTTGGTGCAGCTACTGAAACTGAATTAAAAGAGAAAAAACACAGAGTAGAAGATGCTCTTTCTGCCACAAAAGCAGCTGTGGAAGAAGGAATAGTGGCTGGTGGTGGAACCGTGTTGCTTAATATAATTCCAGCTTTAGAAGACTATAAGCTGGATGGAGATGAGCAGATAGGAGCAAATATAATTCTAAAAACATTGGAAGAACCTGCCAAACAAATAGCTCATAATGCCGGGTATGAAGGTTCTATCATTGTAGAACAATTAAAACACAAAGAAAAGGGTATCGGTTTTGATGCCGAAAAGGGAGAATTTGTGGATATGGTGAAGGCTGGCATCGTTGATCCTACTAAAGTTACCCGCTTTGCTTTGCTGAACGCTGCAAGTATCGCTGGTATGGTATTAACCACTGAATGCTTAATTGCCGATAAACCGGAAGAGAAGAAAGAACCAGTTATGCCTGGCGGAGGAATGCCGGGTGGCGGAATGGGTATGTACTAAAAGACAACATTAAAGGCCTGCAATAGGCCTAAAATATAAAATCGACTTGATAAAAACCCCTCTTTATAAAAAAGAGGGGTTTTTACATTTTAAACATTTAACCAAGGATCAGACTTTCAATATAGTTCATCTATAGGGTAATACTCGTAATCAAAATATTCTGCGACTGGCCTATAAGTAACCCTGCCTGATATTATATTTAGCCCTTTGGCAATTGCAGGATTACTGATAATTGCCTTTTGATAACCCTTGTTAGCAATTTCCAATGCATAAGGTAAGGTAGCATTAGTAAGGGCAAAGGTAGAGGTACGTGGAAAAGCACCAGGAATATTTGGCACACAATAATGTAAAACATCGTGCAACAAATAAGTAGGTTCACTGAGAGAAGTCACCCTGCTGGTTTCTACACATCCTCCCTGGTCGATAGCCACATCAATTATAACAGAGCGTTTGGGCATCATTTTTACCATTTCTTCGGTAACTACCTTTGGTGCCGGTGCGCCCGGTATCAGGACTGCACCAATCAAACCATCAGCATCTTTTAATTCATGTTCAATGGTTAACTGGTTAGAAGCAAGAGTAGTCACATTTTTAGGCATTATATCATCAAGGTATTTTAAGCGATTTAAGTTCACATCAAAAATCACCACATTGGCACCAATACCGGCAGCAACCTTAGCAGCATTGGTTCCTACATTTCCACCACCTACTACTACTATTTTAGCAGGTTTTACACCTGGTACACCACCCAATAAAACACCTCTACCACCACGGGGCATGGACAGGTAATAAGCAACAGTATGGCCGGCAGTTTTTCCGGCAACTTCACTCATTGGCGCAAGCAGGGGAAGAGTTCTGTCATCAGTTTCCACGGTTTCATAAGCAAAACAGATACTTTTGCTATCTATCATTGCCTGGGTAAGTTCACGGGAGGCAGCAAAATGAAAATAGGTAAAAACTATCTGACCTTCCCGGACCAAGGAATACTCAGAGGGTAGTGGTTCTTTTACTTTCATTATCATTTCAGCTTTCTGAAAGATTTCAGCAGGATCTTCCAGAAGAAGTGCTCCAGCATCCAAATATTCCTGGTCTGAGATGCCACTGCCTGAACCGGCTGAATTCTGTACAAATACCCCATGCCCATCTTTAACTAAAGCTTTCACTCCTGCCGGGGTAATAGCTACACGGTTTTCTTTGTCTTTTATCTCTTTTGGGATTCCGATAATCATAAATTTTAGTATCCTCCTTACAAGATAATGGAGAAGGGCAGCTAAGCCTCAATATTAATAATGAAACGCTGCCCTTCTGAAGTATTTTTAACCTAAATATTCTGGATGAGAGAAATATTCTTTTACCTCTTTGGCTACAATACCACCTAAGAAGATGAGCCCGATTAAGTTGGGAATAGCCATTAATCCATTAAGAGTATCAGTCAGTAACCAGACAAAAGGCACTTCTACTACAGCACCTAAGAAAGCCAGAACAATAAATATCCAGGCATAGGGGGTAGCAACAGAAGGACCTAAGATAAAACGACCACAGGTCTGACCGTAATAACACCAGGAAATAACAGTAGAATAACCAAATAGTATGGAGCCTAAAGCTACAACAGGCCCGCCTATTCCTTTTAAGACGGTAGAAAAAGCGTGAGCTGTAAGAGCCGTACTGGTGAGGCCAGTTCCCAATGAATCAGTAATAACTATAACAATAGCAGTCATAGAACAAATTATTAAGGTATCAAGGTTTACCTCTACGGTTCCCATCATTCCCTGTCGTACAGGGTGCTTAGTTTTAGCAACAGCATGGGCCATACTGGCGCTACCCAGGCCAGCTTCGTTGGAGAATATCCCTCTGGCTACACCATACCTCATAGCCTGAGCTACTGTTGAACCAGCAAAACCACCAAAGGCAGCTCTGCCAGTAAAGGCAGATCTGAATATTTCTCCTAAAGCCCATGGGAGCATATTAATCTTGACAACGATAATAGTTAAACCCGCTACTATATAAAAGATAGCCATAAAAGGAACCAACAATTCGGTAACTTCTCCTATGCGTTTAATACCTCCGATTACTACCAGCCAGGTTAAAATGGTAAGTATCACTCCAGAAATCCAGGGAGGTATGTTAAAGACACTTTTTCCAACCAGAGCCATAGAATTTGTCTGTACCATACAACCGATACCAAAGGCAGCGATCCCTCCAAAGAGGGCAAAGAGCCAGCCCAGCCATTTCTGGCCTAAACCGTTGGTGATATAGTACATAGCTCCCCCAACATAGGCACCGTCTTTATCTTTGATACGGTATTTAACACCTAAAGTTGCTTCTGCTAACTTAGTAGCCATTCCGAATAAAGCGGTGATCCACATCCAAACAGCAGCACCTGGGCCACCGGCAGCTATAGCGGTAGCAACACCGGCTATATTACCATTCCCTACAGTGGCTGAAAGGGCAGAACAGAGGGATTGGAAGGGAGTAATTTCACCTTCTCCTAGTATTTCTTTATCTTTTTTAAAGCATGATGCAAAAGTTATTTTCCAGGCATAACCCATCTTGGTAAACTGTACACCGCCAATCCTTATAGTTAAATAGATTCCAGTGCCAACCAGCAGAATCATCATCGGAGGGCCCCAGGCGAAGGCGTTTATTTTGTCTAGAAATTCCATTATTGCATCCATCTTAAAGAAAACTCCTTTTTATTTTCTTATTTTCTATAAAATTATTTTTTTAACTTTCTGTAAATTAAAATTGTAAATAATTAAAAAATTGTTTGATCTACCTATGTGAGTGAAAGAAATAAAGAAAATCTGTTTTCTTTTAATGTTATGTTTTTATATTCTATGGTACCTCCTAATTCTTATTAAAATTAGAACATCTCTCTTCTTATATAATCACCCCTTTCTTTCTTTATTATTTTGGTTATTTATATTTTCTATTCTTTTTATTCTGTACTTGAAATCATCTTTTGTTAACAGGGGCTAAAAAGGGCATATGAACAATTTCTGCCGGCACCTCTTTATCTCTGATTAAAACACTCACGGTATTACCAATTTGAGTAAAAGGAAGGTTTATCAAGGCCATAGCATAAACCTTCTTCAAGGTGGGGCAATAATTACCCGAAGTAATAAAGCCTATGCTTTGATTGTCTTTATACACTTTCATCCCATTGCGGGGTATACCGCCTTGAGGCACCAGAAGGCCCACTAATCTTCGTTTAATTCCTTCCTGTTGAATTTTTAGTAATGCCTCTTTGCCAATAAAATTTTCTTTATTAAACTTTACTGTCCATTCCTGGCCAGTCTCCAGGGGATTGATATTTTCACTGAGTTCATTGCCATAAAGCCAATAACCTACTTCAAAACGTGTGGTATCCCTGGCTCCTAATCCGCAGGGTTTAATACCATATTTTTCACCTTCCTGAAGAGAATTCTGCCATATTTCGATTATATCATCGCCGTTAGGGGTATAAATCTCAAACCCATCTTCACCAGTATAGCCGGTGCGTGATATCAGGACATCCTTACCAAAGAGGGTACCATAACAAAACTTAAATCTGCCTAACTCTGTAAGGGTGAGCTCGCCTTTAAAGAAAGGGTTTAACATTTTTTCTGACAGGGGACCCTGTATGGCAACTTCACCGTATTCGCGGGTTTTATTATATATTTCCACATCAAACCCTGTTCTATGTTCGTTAATCCACAGGTCATCCTTTTCAGAATAATTTGGTGAGGCGTTTACTACTAAAAGAATAAAGTGATTACTGACTTTATAAATAAAAATATCATCTACCTGACCACCACTGGGATAGCACAAAGGAGAATACTTAATTGACTCATCTTTCATATCTGAGATACGGTTGGTAACCAGATAATCAACAAAGGGAAGGGCATCAGGGCCCTTAATCTCAATTTCTCCCATATGTGATACATCAAATATTCCAATTTTTTCTCTTACAGCAAGGTGTTCATCTATAATCCCACTATACTGAACAGGCATATCAAATCCATCAAAAGGGATCATACGTGCCTTAAGGCGAAGGTGCTCCTCATGCAGGGGCGTAATCAATAGATCATTTGTTTCCATCAGATACCTCCAGATCGTATATATTTAATAATTAATATCTTTTTCCTGATAATTTAGTTCATCTTTTAACTCCAGTTCATCATCATAAGTCAATATTGGTCTTTTTACAGCCAATACATCATCAGTACGACTGATGGGTGTACGTTGAGGAGCGGATGTTAAAAGTTCAGGGCTTTCCTTTGCCTCCTTAGAGATTTTAATCATTATCTTAATAAAATCATCCAGAACTTCTTTGCCTTCTGACTCAGGTGGCTCTATCATAATGGTCTCTTCGGCATATGGTTCAAAATGCGGAAAATAGATAGTGGGAGGGTGAAAACCATAATCCATCAATCTTTTGGCAATATCCAGGGTTTTAATTCCGTATTTTTTATATTCCCTGCCAGTTAAGGTGCATTCATGTCCGCAAAACCTGTCATATGATGGCTTATAGTAATCCTTCAATTTTGTTAAAACATAATTGGCATTGATAATGCTAGCTTTCGAACATTGATAAAGCCCCTCTGCTCCCAGGGAAAGAATCCAGGTAAAAGTTTTTACTAAAACTGAGAAATTACCCCAAAAGCTCCGAACCATACCTATGCTCTTAGTGCCAACATCCTTAAAGTAGTATTTTTTTGAATTTTCATTGAAACCAACTATAGGAGTGGGAAGATAGGGGATAAGTTTACTTTTCACACCGATTACACCTGCTCCGGGACCTCCTCCTCCATGAGGGGTGGAAAATGTTTTATGAAGATTCAGATGAACAACATCAAAACCGGCATCCCCTGGTCGGTTGATCCCTAAAGAAGCATTAAGGTTAGCTCCATCATAGTAGAGCAAACCACCTTTATCATGGATAATTCTCTGGATTGTTTCTATTCCTTCATCAAATAGACCAACGGTGTTAGGATTGGTTAACATCAATCCCACAGTGTTTTCATCCATTGCTTGAGCTAAAGAATCTAAATCAACTGTTCCCCTTTCATTTGATTTAATTTCTACTACTTCAAAACCACCCATGGCTGCAGAAGCCGGATTGGTGCCATGAGCAGAATCAGGGATAAGCATCTTATTCCTTTTTTCACCAAGTTCAAGGAAATGTTTCCTCATTATTAATATACCGGTTAATTCACCATGTGCGCCAGAGGCAGGTGCCATAGTAAATTGATCCATTCCTGTTATTTCACAAAGCATTTGGTTTAGCCGGTACATTAATTCCAAACTACCCTGAATCAGTTCCGGGGAGGATAGGGGATGGGCATAAACAAAGTTAGCTAATCCTGCCATCTTTTCGTTAATCCGTGGGTTATACTTCATAGTACAGGAGCCCAGAGGGTATAAGCCATCATCCACCCCATAGTTAAATTTAGAGAGTCGGGTAAAATGTCTGATTACATCAACCTCAGAAACTTCTGTTAGCGATTTTTTCTCCTGTTCCAGCAATTCGGCAGGCAGAAGTTCTTCCAATTTTATATCATTAAAGAGATCTTTAGGTAGAGACACTCCATCTCTGCCAGGGACACTTTTTTCAAAAATTAATTTCATATTAATCCTCCTTATCTGGATAAAATAGCGGTAATTTTATCCAACTCCTCCCTGGAAAATATTTCAGTTACCGCGAAAAGCAGACTTTTCTTAAAATCCTCTTTGAGAGTAAATTGTCCAACCTCAAGCGGTGGTATTAAGTTATTTTCTAATAGACGTTTTTTCAGAATTTCCATGTCACCCTGATAATTAACAAGAAACTCGTTATAGTAAGGGTATTGGAAAGGATTGGTAAATCTTCCGGATTTTAATAATTGCTTTTCCAGATAATGTGCTTTTTTAAAATTAATCAGCGAATACTGATAAATACCTTCAGTGCCCAAAAGTGAAAGGTAAATATTAGCAGCGGTAACATTCAGGTTATGGTTAGTGCACATATTGGAAGTTGCCTTTTCCCTTCTGATATCCTGTTCACGTGCTCTGAAGGTCATAACAAAACACCTTTTGCCGTCTTTATCATTAGTCTCTCCTATTATTCTTCCAGGTATCTGTCTGATATATTCCTTTTTGGTAGCTAAAAAGGCATTATGAGGACCGCCGAAGTTTAAATCTAATCCAAAAGATTGCGAACTACCTGCCACAATATCTGCACCCATATTTCCGGGAGATTTCAAAATACCCAGAGACAGGGCTTCTGTAATTACCTGAATGAAGAGAGTTTTTTTCTGATGAGTTAATTTAGATAAGGTCTCGATATCTTCAATTCCTCCAAAAAAGTTAGGACTCTGAACGATAACAGCAGCGGTATTATCATCCAAAGAATGCTTTAACTGGTCAAGGGCAGTCAAACCATTCTGGAAAGGTAATTCCACAATATTAATACCATGCGGTTCCAGATAGGTTTTAACAGTCTCCTGATAATGAGGGTGAAGTAAAGATGACAAGATTATTTTGTCTTTATGGGTTAATCTGAGGGCCATCAAGGCTGCTTCAGCAGTGGCAGAGGCTCCATCAAAAATAGAAGGAACGACCACTGGCATTTTAGTTAGTCGGGAAATATAGCTCTGGAATTCAAATATAGACTGCAAAGTAGCCTGACTTAGCTCAGGCTGATAAGGAGTATAGCAAGTCCAGAATTCTTCTCTTTGCATCAAAGCCTTTTCAGCTTCCGGAATAAAATGACGGTATGCTCCAGCCCCGATAAGTGGTTTTAGCTTATAAAAATCAGCATTTTTCTGAGCAATGCCCACAATTTCATCTTCTAACTCATATTCAGTAAGGGCTGGAGGGAGTTCTAATTTTTTCTTTAATCTAACTTTTTCAGGAATGCTTTCAATCAGTTCTTCAAAAGAAGATACACCTATTTCCTTGAGCATCTCTTTTTGTTGTTCTTCAGTTGAGGGAATGTATCTCATTTTATGATTCACCTCCTATCAATTTTTATAGTTTCCGATATTCACTGTAATCTGAAGCACTCATAAGTTCTTTTGTTTCCTCAGGGTTGCTCATTTTTATTTTAGCAAACCACCCATTACCATAAGGGTCCTGGTTTATCTGGGAAGGGTCATTAGCAACAATGCCGTTAACCTCGATGACTTCGCCGCTTATGGGAGTAAATATCTCTGCAACTGCTTTTACTGATTCTACAGTAGTAAGGGTATCTCCCTTGGAAAGATGGGTACCTGTTTTAATTTCTTCTGCATAGACGATATCTCCCAATTGATCCTGAGCGTAAAAAGTAATACCCACTGTTCCTATTCCATTCTCTACCTTTACCCATTCATCACTCTTACTGTAATAAAATCCTTCCATTACTTTATTAGACATAGTTCTTACCTCCAAAAATTTATTTTTATTTAAAATAATCCGACCGTATTGCCATTTTTATCAATATCAACTTTTGTGGCAGCAGGAATGGAGGGCAATCCAGGCATAGTCATCATAGTGCCTAACAAGGGATACAGAAAACCAGCTCCCACAGAAGCTCTTACGTCTCTAATAGGAATTTTATAATTTCTTGGTCTGCCTTTAAGCGCAGGGTCATGAGAGAGAGAAAGGTGGGTCTTGGCCATACAGATTGGGAGAGAGCCAAAACCAACAGATTCAAATAATTTTATATTTTTTTCTGCCTGATCCAGATAAGTAACACCATCAGCCCCATATACTTTGGTGGCAATAATCTCAATTTTTTCCTTGATGCTGGCCTCTAAGGGATAGAGATAATGAAAATTGGTTTCATGTTGAGTAGCCTCTATAACAGCTTCTGCCAGCTCTAAACAGCCATCTCCACCTTTAGCCCAGCCTTCATGGGTAACCACGGACGCAGCTCCAGCCTTTAATCCAATCTCTTTAATTAAGGCGATTTCAGCGGGAGTATCGGTTGGGAATCTGTTGATAACCACCACCGGCTTAATTCCATGTAATAAAACAATTTCAATATGTTTTTCCAGATTTTCGCAGCCTTTTTTGACGGCAGGTAAATTTTCCTGAGAAAGTTTTTCCATGTCCAAAGGTTTACCGGCCACCACTTTAATAAGTCCCCCATGCATCTTTAAAGCTCTGATGGTACAGACAATAACAGCACAATCTACTTTTAGATTACTGGTCCGACATTTAATATTACACATTTTTTCAAAACCCATATCTGAACCAAATCCAGATTCAGTAACCACATAATCAGCAGATCTGGTTGCAATCAAATCTGCCAGTACCGAATTATTACCATGAGCGATATTGGCAAATGGTCCACAATGCATAAAACAGGGCCCATGTTCCAATGTCTGAATGAGGTTAGGGTTAAGTGCATCCTTTAACAAGACGGTCATTGCACCTGCTGCTTTTAAATCTTCTGCGGTAACTGGTTGTCCATCATTGGTATAAGCAACCGTCATTTTACCTAATCTTTCTCGTAAATCAAAAATATCGGTAGCCAAGGCTAAAATAGCCATTACTTCAGAAGCCACAGTAATATCAAAGCCGGTTTCTCTGGGTATGCCGTTTTCCTTTCCTCCCAGCCCTACAATGATATTTCGCAAAGCACGATCAGAAATATCCATGACGCGGTTGATACCGATACTATGTATATTGATACCCATTTTGTTGCCTTTTTGCAAATGGGTATCAAGCATCGCACATAATAAATTATTGGCAGCACCTACAGCATGAATATCTCCGGTAAAATGCAAATTTAAATCTTCCATAGGAACCACCTGAGAGTAGCCCCCGCCGGCAGCTCCTCCTTTAATACCAAATACCGGGCCCATAGAAGGTTCTCGTAAGGTATTAATTACTTTCTTTCCCAATTTGGCCAGTCCCTGGCCGAGACCAATTGAGGTAACTGTTTTACCTTCGCCTAACGGGGTAGGGGTAATGGCAGTGACATCGATATACTTTGCCTGGGGGCGATCCTTCAATCTGTCTAGAATATCGGCTCTGACTTTAGCTTTGTATCTTCCGTATAGATCAATTTCTTCTTCCTGGATCCCGATTGATTTGGCAATTTCAATGATGGGAACCATTTCTGTATTTTGTGCAATTTCCAGGTCTGATAACATATTTTCCTCCTTATTTCATATCTATGTTATTTTTGACTATTAATTAGATGCGGATGTACAACCCCTATAAGTAATGTCTATTATTTTCATTTCAGATGATTTGCTTACCTAAGAGATTTTACTAAATAAAAAAAGACAGAGTCTCATATTTTAATTAATTATAAGACTCTGTCTTTTAACCTGAGAGATTCTATTCTGAATAAAAAGTTGAATATCTGATAATATATCAATATTCAATTTAACATTAATCAGAAAATTACTCCGTCGGTGATATAAATATCTTTCCAGAGTACTGTCCAATTTCGGTCCTTTTGCCTGAGAGTTTAGATGTTTTTTCATCTTGCACCTTCGGCGGTTTTTCTAAATGAAAAATTCTCTCCCGAAATCTTCAGCCAGTATATGTTAATATTAGCATACTGTTTTAGTAAATGTAAAGTATTTACAAGGTATAACTATGGTAGAAATAATTACTAATCATTTTTCAATTATGTATGGTTAACTTGCCAGATTTTGTAACTGCTAAATGAAAAAATATTGCTAAATTTATTTTATTTAAATATCTGAAAATAACTATCTATGTTATAATTTAAGATGTTTTGAAATTATTAATTTAAAGTATATAATATAAATATTTAAAATACAAGCCCCGATATTAACCTAAAAGTTTAAAATATATTTATGCATCATAGCTGGTAATAGAAATTAAGTAAAATTAATACTTATAAGGTCTGTTAAACCTAAAATAAATATAAAAAGTAAAAATGGTAAGGCTTGAATTATAGGTTTAATAATTTAAATGACACACAATAACGCTTTAAATATCTCTATTCATTGTACTGATGAGAAAGATTTAGAAAATGTTAACAGAAAAAAAATATCCTGAAGATTGGATTGCAATTTTAGATTTAGGTTCATCCTACACACAGTTGATAGCCAGAAAGATAAGAAAATTAAAAGTTTATTCTGAAATACTCCCTTATAATGTAAAATTTGCCAGGTTGAAAAGGAATACTCCTAAAGGTATCATATTAACAGGGGATTTGAACAATCGTACTCAAGAACAAACTAATTTGCTTGATCAACAGATATATTTATTAAATATACCTATCCTGGGTATTGGCCAGGGAATGAAGTTGTTAGCACAAAACAAAGGTGGAAAAGTAGCATACTCTAAAAAAAACGAATTCAGCAATACTGGTATTAATATTTTATCGGAAGGAAAAATTGATTTATTTTTCGGCTTGCCAGATAGGATAAACACCTGGATGTGTTCTGATTATATTATTAAGCAAATTCCTGCTGACTTAAAAATCACTGCCCTTGATGAGAAAAATAATATTGCTGCCTTTTACAATGAAGAGTGGAAATTGTACGGTTTACAGTTCCACCCTGAAGTAAGCCAAACCGATTTTGGTAATGATATTCTATTCAATTTTGTTATAAAAATATGCCGTTGTTCACCAAGATGGACCAATAGTGTTTTTGTTAATGAAGCTATTCAAAATATAAAGATGGAAGTCGGAGAGGGGAAGGTAGTCGCCGGAATAAGCGGAGGGATAGACTCCCTGGTAGCTGCCCTACTTACCCATAGAGCTATTGGAGACCAGCTTCATGGCATATTTATAAATACCGGGTTAATGAGAAAAAAAGAAGAAGAGGAAATCAGAGAGCTTTTCCATAAAAATTTTAAAATTAATTTACACATTTATGATTATGCCGAATCCTTTCTCAATTCTTTAAAGGGAATTGTTGATCCAGAGCAAAAAAGGAAGATAATCGGTAATCTGTTCATAAAAATTTTTGAAGAGAAAGCCAGGGAAATAGGCAAAGTCACCCATCTTTTACAGGGAACACTGTATCCTGATGTAATTGAGAGTATACAGATACCCGGTGCTACCGCTCAGGTTAAATCACATCATAATGTGGGTGGCTTACCTGAGAAAATGGGTTTAAGGCTATTAGAACCATTGAAACACCTTTTTAAGGATGAAGTTCGTAAGATTGCCCATATTTTAGGTATACCTGAAAAAATAATCTGGAGACAGCCTTTCCCGGGTCCAGGCTTGGCTATAAGAATAGCTGGAGAAGTAAATTGTGAAAAATTATTAATACTAAAAGAAGCTGATGATATAATAAGGATAATGATACATAGAGCTGGGATGCAAAAAGAATTATGGCAGTATTTTGGAATATTACTTCCAGTAAAATCAGTTGGAATAAAGGATAACCTGAGGACTTATGACTACACTCTTGTCCTAAGAATAGTTACTAGTGCGGATGGAATGACGGCCGATTGGGCTAAAATTCCTTATGATCTTTTGGATTTAATTTCCCATACCATTATTAACAAGGTTCATGGCATTAACCGTGTGCTTTATGATATTAGCTCCAAACCACCTGCTACTATTGAGTGGGAATGATAAAAACATAGCCGAAAAATCCTGTGTTTATGAAGGCTTAGGAGCGAATAATAACGTTATATTTATTGAGTATATATATTAGTATATTAGGTGGTATATCATATATCTATATTATCCCATTTCCATGAAGTAACAAATTCTTTGAATTTTTCTTCCAGAGGAGAAAGGCATCTATTATTACAGTAGGCAAAACTAAAATTCCTGTTAAGATTTAAATCTTCAACCTTGTATTGGTTTAAATATCCTGAATTGACTTCATTTTTCACCGAGATTTCAGAACTAAAACTAATACCAATATTCAGAGCTACCATTTTTTTTATTGCTCCCAGGCTATAACTAATTGTCTGTGTTTTAAATATGTTTAAACCAAGCCCTTTTTCTTTCAAAGCATTTTCAATAAGCAATCTTGTTCCAGAACCTTCCTCCCGAAGCACGATCTCTTCTCCAATTAAATCCTTAACAGTAAGGGGGGTATGAACAAAATTTTTTTCAGAAGATGTTATTAGAACTAATCTATCCTTGTAAATATCTATATAGTCAATTCCTTCATAAGAATATTTTGCGCCAATAAATCCAAAATTGGTTATCCCTGAAAGGATTTCTTCTATTACTTCTTGTGAATCCTTGTGCTGAATGTAAAAAAAGACTTGGGGATAAATTGTCTTGAATGCTTTAATAATGTGCGGAAGGAGGTATTGCTCTGGTATGGTGCTGGCACATATTTCCAATACCCCTTCAACATTGTTTTTGTATTGGCTAATTGCTATCTTGGATTTATCACGAATATTAAGCATCTCTATAGCATATGGCAAAAATTCTAAACCCTCTTTAGTCAATGAAATATTTCTATTTCTATCAAATAATATCGTCCCCAGTTCGCTTTCTATTTTTTGAATATTACTAGTAACAGCTGGCTGTGAGAGAAATAATACATCAGCTGCCCTGGAAAAACTTTTTTTCTTAGCCACGGCAACAAAACATTCTAATTGCTTGAATTCCATTTAAGTTGCCTCCTTTTTATAATAATTTGTAATCACATTGATAGTCCTGTTAAGTGATTGCCCTGTTTATCTTATCAAGCAAAACATCTAAATTTAATTTGTAATCCTCTGAAATTTTATTGATGGTATCAAATCAGTAGTTACATAAGACACATTTTCCTACAATATCGTCATAATCACGAAAGACATCCTCTGTTTCTAGATATTTTCCAATTATTTCTAATACTGTCATCTCCCCTGTAATCAATTATTTAGCTCCTTCTCCTTTAAGATTTAAAGTAATGAAATTTTTATTACATGGCTATCTATAAATAGTATTTGGTTATTTGATAACCAAGTGCTCACATATAAATATTATCTATTTCAAAGTATGACTTTTAATTGATAATATTTATTAATAACATTTATCATACCATATTTAGCAAAAGGAGGACTGTAAAGCTTGAAAAATGTATTATCTACCAAAAAAGGAATTATTGGAGTAGGAGCAATCATTGGGGTGCTGGCTTCACTCCTGCAATTCTGGGGAAATCCCGCAAACATGGGTATTTGTGTAGCCTGTTTTGTAAGGGATATAACGGGGGCATTAGGATTACATAGGGCAGGTGTAGTTCAATATATGCGTCCAGAGATCATTGGTTTTGTTTTAGGATCTTTTATAGCAGCATATGCTTTTAAAGAATTCAAATCAAGACTTGGTTCTGCACCCATTGTAAGATTTATTCTGGGGTTCTTTGCTATGATTGGTGCTCTTATATTTTTAGGGTGTCCCTGGCGGGCAATTCTACGTTTGGCAGGAGGAGATTTAAATTCTATTTTCGGCTTATTAGGACTTACAGGCGGTATTTGGATTGGAACAATTTTTCTGGAAAAAGGGTACAATCTTGGATCCAGCCATAAGACATATACATCGGTAGCTTTGATTTTTCCTATAATTATGCTGGGTATGTTAATTATTATGCTTTTTAATCCAGCAGTGGCTGATGAGAGTAAAAGTGGAGTTCTTTTTTATAGCATTGAAGGACCTGGCTCAATGCGTGCACCTTTGTTAATTTCGCTGGGAATTGGTTTAGTAATCGGAGTTTTAGCGCAAAGAAGTCGCTTTTGTACCATGGGAGCCATACGTGATCTAATTCTATTTAAGCAGACACATCTTTTGGTGGGATCAGTAAGTATGGCAATTACAGCATTTGTTATGAATTTAATACTAGGGCAGTTTAATCCTGGCTTTGCAAACCAGCCAGTAGCACATACCATGCATATATGGAATTTTGGCGGTATGGTTCTTGCTGGATTGGCATTTACACTGGCCGGTGGGTGTCCTGGACGACAGCTATTCCTATCAGGGGAAGGAGATGGAGATGCTGCTGTATTTGTAATAGGGATGGTTGTCGGTGCTGGCTTTGCCCACAATTTTGGTTTAGCGAGCTCCGGAGCAGGCGCAACTGCTGCAGGGATTACTGCACTTTATATTGGTTTGTTATCATGTGGTTTAATCGGATTTACTATGAAAGAAAATATGTAGGAGGAATTTAGGAATGGATCATATCGTTGATGCCAGAGGGCTTTCATGTCCTCAACCAGTTATTTTAACTATGAAAACAATTAAAGAAACAAATAGCAATGAGATAACTGTTTTAGTTGATACAGATACTTCAAAAGAAAACGTAATACGAGCTGCCCTGTTTAAAGGATGGAAAAGTGAAAAAGTTCAAGAAGTAGATGACGGGTATGAAATCATCTTAAGAAAGGATAAATAATATGTTTAGGAAATTTAAAAAAGACAAGGGTAAGCATGGTTCAAGAGAACATGGCAGAGGCATCCTTGTTTTTGAAAATACAACAGAGGTTATCAGGGCAGAGAAGATATTAAAAACTAAGGGATGGAAAATAAAAGTAATGGGTCCTCCTCCCAACATTCGAACTGGTTGTGATCTGGTAATAGAGTTCCCTTTGATTGAAGAATTATCTATTATAAGAACTTTGGCAGAGGTGAAAGTTAAGCCTTTACAGGTTGTACCGGTTAATGAAGAACTCTTAGAACCGGTTAGCCTGATTCATGAAAAAGAATTTGGTAAATATCTTATGATAAGAGCCGCTAATATGAAAATAACTGTAGATAGAGATACAAAAACAATTGTCAATGTATCAGGAGGAGGCTGCCCTGATGTTCCTTATTTAGCTGAACAGATGGTGAATATGAAATTAGATGAGACCAAACAGCCTAATGAGATAGGGTATACACTATGTGCTTATGCTTTGCAGATTGCCTATGATCGGATGACAGAATTATGTTAGGTATTGTAGGGACTATTCCGATCGAAGATTTTCCTGTAACTACCGGTATAGTTTTATTAGAAGGTGACTGTATTGTTATGGGGGATAACCGCATCAGTGTACATCGCGGTACACCTGCAATGATAGCAGCTGCAATAGAAACTTTAAAATATAAGAATAAAACTAACCCTTTTTGTTATCTGGTAGGGGATATAGGTAATGGCAAGGGTTGCAGAAGACTGTATAAAGAACTGGAAGACAATATAGCAAAAACATCTTTTAAAACATTGGCACTTCACTATTTTCAACCAGATGTTGATTTGTTTAAAAAGGTTATTAGAGAAATTGATAAAATGCCCAAAAGACCTGTTTTAGTGGCCGATGCAGGATTTATGTATGTTGCTAAAATGGCTGGAGATGCATCATTCTTTGATCTGTTTACACCGGATGCCGGGGAGCTTGCTTATTTAGCTGATGAAAAAGCCCCCCATCCTTTTTATACCAGAGGATTTATCTTACATGAAGATAATCAGGTTCCAGATTTAATTCAAAGGGCATATCAACATAATAATGCAGCTAAATATCTGCTTGTTAAGGGAGAGAAGGACTATGTAGCAAATAAAGATGGTATCCTGGAGATAATAGATAACCCTGTTGAAGAAATACTTGAGCCCATAGGGGGAACAGGCGATACATTGACAGGAATTGTATCTGCATTAATCTGTTCAGGTATGGATATAAAAACAGCATCTGCTAAGGCAGCTTTAGTTAATCGATTAGCTGGTTTTTATGCTAAGCCAACACCAGCAACACAAATATATGAGATTATAAAGGAAATTCCTAGGGCACTTGGTGAAGTATTCAAGGATAAATAAATTAAAACATAGATAATAGGTACAATGGAATAGGGGGTAATGGCTAAAGGAAGTGGGGTTACAGTTAAAATAGACCATCAAAAAATTCCCATAATAGCAAAAGTGTTGGATTATGCCGGTATGGGACTAATCCCGGCAGGAGCATATGCAAATAGAAAGTTTACCATGGGAGATGTTTATATAGGTAGTATGGTACCCGGAAACATAGTGGATATATTGTTTGACCCTCAGACATCAAGTGGATTGCTTATATCAGTAAAAGAATCGCATGCAGAAAAGTTATTAGTTGCGCTAAAAGATACACCAACAGAATTTGCAATAATTGGGCATATTTCAGAGCAAGAAGATAAATTTGTAACAGTAAAATAAAGATATTACTACTGTTATGTGGTATAATAAAATTATAATATCAAGATCAAAAGTAATGAAAAAAATTACAAATGATTTGATAAAAGGAGTTTCTATCAAAATATATGAGTGCAGACTTTTCAAGCAAATATTAGATGCATAATATGCTCTTCTTATTTTAAGCAGTTTTATTATTTAAGCTGTCTACGATAAGGGGAGCATATCATTTTTGTGTGTATGGCTCTATTATTTCTATCAATAACTTACAAACATAATTATTGAAGAATTGCAATGTCTGACTAAAATATCGTACATTTTAGTTTTAGTACTGCCGATTCGCTTCTAAGAACATTTAAAGCCAATAAATATAAACTTATTATAAAAAGATGCAATTTATAACTATAAAATATACGGTTAATAATTACGGATAATTAAAATATTATAGAAGCAAAAGTTACTAACATTCTGCTTGCATTATTTAATAAGAAAAGATTATCCAGGAAATGTAAATAAATTATTACTGCGAACAGGGAGAGCAATTTTTAGTTCAATAATATAGATTAATTTTATCATGTTGTGTTTACACTCATCACTATTACTATAGCAAGGTTAATGTCTGTCAGGGCTCCAGCAAAGATAATTTACATATATTATATTATGACGTCAGCAAGGGATTATGCCTTCAAGCCGGCTAACCTTGATCTGTTCTTTTTAAAATTGCAACAATGAATAAATCTATCCAGATTATCCTGTAGCTCAATAAGTGCAGCAATCTTCTTTGCTCAGGCTTAGACTCTTTCTTATCCTTCAATCCCGGATAGCCGAACTACTGATGTTATTGCATTTGTGTATTGGTATAAAGTACACTATACTTATAGTCTGGCAGTATTCTCATACTCTGGTTATATGTGCTTTCTCCTTCTTTACCAACATGCCTGGTTAATTAGCCTTTTACGGAAGGATGGCATGCCTGATCAGCTTATTATGTTAAAGTTTTGCTCAACTGTTAGCAGGGTTTGAAATCAGTTTAAATTAATTAATAGAAAGGTGTATTAAAAAATGTCCACTCTAGTCATAGTAGGAACTCAATGGGGAGATGAAGGCAAGGGCAAAGTTACCGACTTGTTTGCAGAAAATTATGATATAATTGCTCGCTATCAAGGAGGGAGCAATGCGGGACACACGGTAGTAATAGGGGATGATTCCTATATTTTTCACCTTTTACCATCCGGTATTTTGCACGAGGCCAAGATTTGCTTAATTGGTAATGGCGTGGTTTTAGATCCGGAGATCTTATTTGTTGAAATTGAAAATTTAAGAAAACACGGTATCGATATTTCTAAAAGGCTATTCATTGACTATAAAGCACATTTAATTATGCCTTACCATAAAATTATCGATGAAACCTTGGAAGAAGATGAAAACAGCCGTAAAATTGGTACAACTAAAAGCGGTAACGGGCCCGCTTATGCTGACAAGATTTGCCGCTCAGGAATCAGGGTATGTGATTTAATTCACGCAGAAAGCCTCTCTGTTAAACTGGATATATTATTGAAACAAAAAAGTAATTATTTAATGAGTAACTATTGCATCAATCTGGATAAAAAGCATATAGATGATATTAAAGAGAGGTATTTACACTACGGTAAATTGTTAAAAAATTTTGCTGTTGATGGTTCCCTGTTTTTAAATGAACAGATCAAGAAGAGGAAAAATATAATATTTGAAGGTGCGCAAGGTACTATGCTTGATATAGATCACGGCACTTACCCATATGTAACCTCGTCAAATCCAATTGCCGGCAGTGTCTGTATTGGGTGCGGCATTAGTCCAATCTATATTGATAAAGTTGTTGGCATTGTTAAGGCATACGCTACAAGGGTTGGAGAGGGCCCTTTCCCCACCGAGTTGAAAGACTCTATTGGACAGCAATTGAGAGATGTTGGGTATGAATATGAATACGATCCGGAAACAGGTCGGCCAAGACGATGCGGCTGGCTTGATACAGTAATAGTAAAATATGCCAATCGAATTAATGGCATCAAAGAGATAGTTTTAACTAAACTGGATGTGCTTAATTCGTTCAAGAAAATACAGGTATGCCGCGAGTATAAAATAAATAATGAAATATATCAGCATTATCCTGCTGACAGTGAATTAATCCCTTTTATTGAGCCAGTGTACGAAGAGATGGATGGATGGGAAGAGGATATTAGTTTGGTAAGGGATTTTAAAAAATTACCTGATAATGCCAAAAAATATATCACAAGAATTGAAGAATTAACAGAATCTATTGTTTCTATAGTCTCTGTTGGACCAAAAAGGGACCAGACTATTTTCAGGAATTAACAAAATGCCCAGTAAATAAGCAGATAGTAAGCAGGTAAAGAAATGAGTCCGATAGTAAAAAGCCGCCTTTGTTGAAGGCGGCTTTTTACTATCTATAATGATTTGGCAAATGCCTGTATAAGTATGAGCATAGGGACATAAATTAACGAATTATTCACTAATTTGATCAGACTCTTCGTCTGAGATTAATTCTAAATGTTTAACTACGGTAGCTTGCTCTTCAATATCTTTTAGATATTGGTCAAAGGTTTGCTGCTGTTTTTGGGGTAATAATTGCTGTTTAATTTCCTCTTTTACTTCACCTAATTCTAAATAATGAGCAGGATTTTTTTCTAATACTTTAAAGATGTGGAATCCTTTATCAGTAGGAATAATAGTACTAACCTCACCCGGGTTTAAAGCAAACAACTTGTCTTCAATTTCAGCGGTGAGGGTACCTTTACTGATAAAACCAATATCTCCTCCTCTGGAGGCACTGCTGCCTATAGAGGCTTCCTCGGCTAAAACTGAGAAGTCCATACCTTCACCTAATTTGGTGAGAACCTCCGTGGCCTGTTCTTCTGTTTCGGTATAAATATTCAGGGCATGAACCTCTTCTTCTTTCCAAAATTCGTCTTTATTTTCCTCATAATAAGAAAGAAGCTCATCATCGTTTATTTCAGTCTTTTCAATAATTTCTTTTTCGATAAGGAATTGTATTAAAATCTGTTCTGTTGCATTTTTAATTTGAAACTGTACTTCAGGGATACTATCTAATTTAATCTCATCTGCCTTTTGGACCAACAATGTTTGAATTACAATTTGCTCTAACAGGTCTGCTTTACTTAGTTGTATTTTGTATTGTTCCGGGATAGCATTCCAATATTGATTAAAATCGTTTAAGGTGATTACAATATTATTGACAGTAGCCAATATCTCCTGAGTCTCCTGACCCTGATTCTGCTCTTGGCCAATGATTCCGATGGGGAAAATAAACAACAGTGACAAAAATAACACAAAAAAGTAAGTAATTTTTTTAAAAAAAATTTTCACAGGCTTTAACCTCTTTCCTTATAATCATTTATTACCTATGTTTTGATATAACACTGACAGATAACTAAAGTAAAAACTCACTGGTTAAGTGTAACATAACTGACTTATTAAGTAAATAGAAGCAGGATAAACATTTCCAGTAAGAACGAAAAGTTTACATTATTTTGAACTGATTTAATTTTATATTGACAAAAGAGTCATAATTCCTTGAAATTTTTACAATAATATTATATAATTAACAGGTAAAATTCTTTGTAGCTAATCAGGCTTATCATTTGGTAAAGGGGGTGAGGGGATGGCAACAATTATAGTAAGAGAAGATGAAGAATTTGACCACGCTTTGAGGCGTTTTAAAAAAGAATGTCAGAAAAGTGGAATTATTTCTGATATTAAAAAACATGAATATTATGAGAAGCCCAGTGAAAGAAGAAAAAGAAAACTCATCGCAGCTCAAAGAAAAAAGAAAAGGAGAGGTAGATTTTAGTTGGAGAATAATATTTCTCTGGAATCCAGAATATTTAATGATTATCAAAAGGCTTTCAAAGAAGGCAGAACCTGCGAGATATCAATTTTACGGATAATTCGAGCGGAAATAAAAAACAGCGAGATTCAAAAAAAAGAAAAGTTAGCAGATGAAGATATCTTAAAGGTATTGGGGTCTTTATTAAAAAAAGAGATGGAAGCACTGGATTTTTTTATGAAAGGTAGCCGGGAAAGTTTAGTTACCAAGACAAAAGAAGAGATTAATATCATTAAAAAGTATTTACCAGTTAGCCTTTCTTTAGAAGAGATTAGGAATATTTCCAGAGAGGTTATTTTTAAAAACAACTTGGAAAGCAGGAATGATTTTAATTTAGCCACGAAGTTAATCATGAAAGAAACTAAAGGTCGGGCAGATGGAAGATTGGTAAGTGAAACTGTCAGCAAATTATTAAAAGAATGACCTAAATTGACTTAACTATAAAAAAGACCTAGCATTGCAAAACTGGGTCTTTTTTTTATAAATTAGGTTTGGCCACAAGAGCTACAGAATAATAGTATAGTTTGGAAGGAGCTACAAAGCTTGTTGCATTGAATTATAGAATATATTGTATATTAATCATGATATTTTATTATTTTTAAATACTATGTAACAACATTATTAAAATTTTAAAAAATAAGGAAATTGTAATCTCAGATGTATGAAGATTTAGTGTTAATTGAAAGTCAAGAAGAGTTAAGAGAGTTATTTGGACATCTTGATACCAATATAAATCTTATCTGCGATTCATTATCAGTAAATATTTCTATCAGAGATGGCAACCATCTGACAATTTCTGGTAATAAGAAAAATGTTAAACAGGCAGTAATGCTTATTGAAGATTTATTGACCATTATCCGTAGAGGAAACCCGGTTAATTTAGCCGATATAAGGTATCAGATAGAGATAATAGGACAAAATAGTACTTCCCTTTTAAATGAGTTGTACAGTTTTGAGATCCAGGTTTTTAAAAAAGATAAAATAATTAGGCCAAAAACATTTGGACAAAAACAAATACTGGAAAAGATCAATACTAACGAGATATTGTTTGTTATTGGTCCAGCTGGTACCGGAAAAACGTATCTTGCCGTTGCCCTTGCTATTTCTGCACTAAAGAAAAAAGAGGTTGATAGGATTATTTTAGTCCGGCCGGCAGTAGAGGCAGGAGAAAGCTTAGGGTTTTTACCAGGTGATTTGATGGAAAAGATAGATCCATATTTCAGGCCCCTCTATGATGCAATATATGAGATGATGCCCTATGAAAAGTTTCAAAATTTTTTGGAGCATGGCATCATTGAAGTTGCTCCTCTGGCTTATATGAGAGGAAGGACCTTAAACAATTCTTTTATTATCCTGGATGATGCTCAGAATACCACTTTAGGTCAGATGAAAATGTTTTTAACTCGTTTTGGGTTTGGATCAAAAATTATTGTTACTGGCGATATAACCCAGGTGGATTTACCTCAAAAAACTAATTCAGGTTTAATCAGTATTGCTGAGATATTAAAGAATATTCAGGGTATCGAATTTATCTATTTAGAGAAGAAGGATGTAGTGAGACACAGGTTAGTTAAGGAGATTATACTTGCCTATGAAAATGCCTATAAATATGAAAAAAATATAATTAATAATTTAGAAAAAAATAGTTTTAAAAATGAAAATAAAAAAAATTAGTAAAAGTAATTTTAAAATATCCAATCAAAATATTTTAAAAAAGATACTATTATTTTTTCTTTTGATCATTCTAATAACCTTCATTTTAGCCCTTAACTCCACTTCTGGTAGAATTATTTTAAAAGTAGGAGAGGTTGCCCCCAGGGATATAACTTCGCCGGAATCTATGGAAGTAATAGATAAAAAGGCTACCGAAAAGCTAAAAGAAGATGCTGTCAAATCTACTCCTGAGGTATACAATCTAAACTTGGTAAGTATAGAAAACGTAGATAAGGAATTGCTTGATTTCTTTTCAATTATTAAAGAAATCAGAAACCAATATAAGATTTTAGAAGAAAAACAGATCAGAAATAATCAGGAAACTGATGCCATTATTAATGACTATTTTATTGATAATGATTTAAAAATGCTAGCGGAAAGGTATTCTTTTGATGGAGGGAGCACCCTAATAAATCTGATAAAGTTAGATGAATTTTCCCTGGAAGAAGTGGAACGCAATGTAAATCAATCAATTAAAAAGGTTATGCAGCAGGGTATCAAAGAAGATGATATGGAAGAGGCAGTGAAGCAGGTTATTAGAGATATTAGCGGGTTATCCTTCAGTCCCTATACTGCCATAATATCAGGAGAAATTGGAGAAAAGTTTTTAAAACCCAGTCTTTTTTTAGACAAAGAAGCAACCCAGGCCAAAAGGCAGGAAGCAGCGGTAGCGGTAAAAGACGTAAAAGAGGTTATAAGGAAAGGGCAGATTATTGTTAGAAAGGGAGAAATTGTTACCAATACACATTTAGAAAGATTAGAAGCTTTAGGATTGCAAAGCCCTGTCATACGTTTCAAAAGTATTTTTGGATTATTACTAACAAATATTATCTTAATCCTACTTTTAAACCTCTACCTTTTTAATTATCATCAGAATATTTATAATGACTTTTACAAAATAGCATTATTAGGCGTCATATATTTAGCAGCAATTATTTTAGCCAAAACTGTGGGTGGCATATCCGGCTATTTAATACCCACAGCTTTTGCCTCTATGTTAATAGCTATTACACTTGATTCCAGATTAGCTTTATGGGTTACTTTTTTAATCAGTTTTAACATCGGGTTTATCTTTAATGGTGAGATAGACTGCATGATTACTGCTTTAGCAGGCGGCTTGATTGCAATTTTCAGTATTCGTAAGGCGACCCAACGTTCCAGCCTAACACGTGCCGGTCTTTTAATTGCCGGGGTAAATGTTTTATCTATAACTGCCTTTGGTTTGATTGATAGAAACAGT
Organism: Candidatus Atribacteria bacterium; assembly: GCA_029553585.1. GTDB lineage: Bacteria > Atribacterota > Phoenicimicrobiia > Phoenicimicrobiales > Stramentimicrobiaceae > Stramentimicrobium. The sequence continues at coordinate 28,432 of JAKPKS010000283.1, forward strand.
GCCGAAATTATTTTACAAAACTACCTGTGGGGGATTTTGAGTGGAATTACTTCAGTTATTTTAACCCTCGGAATCCTGCCTTTCCTGGAAAGTTTTTTTGATATCACTTCTTCTTTTAAACTGATGGAATTATCAAACCCCAATCAGCCTTTATTGAAACAATTGTTAGTTGAAGCCCCTGGCACCTATCATCACAGTGTGGTAGTTGGTAATTTAGCCGAAGCTGCAGCTGATGAAATAGGGGCTAATTCATTGCTGGCAAGGGTTGGGGCATATTATCATGATGTGGGTAAATTAAAGAGACCCTATTTTTTTGCTGAAAATCAGGAAGCATATAAAAACATTCATGATGAATTGGAGCCCAGTCTAAGTGCCTTAGTTATTGCCTCACATGTAAAAGACGGAATTGATATGGCCAGAAAATATAAATTGCCAAAAAAAATAATTGATATTATTAATCAGCATCATGGAACAGGTCTTATCAGCTATTTTTACCACCGTGCCCTGCAAACAAGTGAAGATAAATCCAGCGAAGTCGATGAAGAAAGTTACCGCTATTCCGGACCAAAACCACAAAGTAAAGAAGCCGGGATAATTTTACTGGCTGATATGCTGGAGGCGGAAGCAAGAACATTATCAAATCCAACTGCCAGTCGTATTAAAAACCTAACCCAAAACGTTATTAATAAAAATTTAATTAACGGGCAACTTGATGATTGTAATCTTACTTTACGAGAATTAAACCGAATTAAGGATGTATTTGCCAGGATATTAACCGGTATGTTCCATAATCGAGTTGAATATCCTGATGAGGAATTGATAAATAAATTAAAGAAAGAACGTTCTCAAGGTGAAAGTAATAATAAAAAACAAGCAGAAACAATTAACAAAGTCACAGATGTTGAAAAAAGTATTACTGATAGCAATGAAGCTAACCAGCCAAAAAGAAACAAGTGAAGTTAGTCTGTTGCTTACTAACGACCAGGAAATACAAGAGCTAAATAAGTTATACCGCAATGTGGATTCTCCAACCGATGTTTTAGCCTTTAGTCAAACTGAAAATGGAAGCGAATTCCCTTTACTGGATGGTAAAATAGAATACTTGCTGGGTGATATTATAATATCTGTGGAAACAGCCCAAAGACAGGCAGCAGCATTTGGTCATTCTTTAGAACAAGAATTGATTATTCTTGCTATCCATGGTTTTTTACATCTTATTGGCTTTGACCATCTATCTGAAAGTGAAGCAGGAAAAATGAAATATTTAGAAAAAACTATAATAGAAAAATTTTTATCAAGGAATGGCAATAACAATAATAATTTTAAAAATTCTGAAAAAAGTTGAATTCTGATTATAAATCAGGCATAATAATGCTATAAATATAAAAAATGATACCCGATTAGTTTCATATTTTCTAAGTTATCATTTTAGTTAAAAAAAGAAGGGAGGTAGAAATAGTAAAAAGTATTGTGTTATTTTTTAATTTTTTAAATAAATTAAGGAGGATCACATGAAAAAATCTATTATTATCCTGTTTATTGCCATAGCTTTCATAATGGTTTTGGGAACCAATTCTTTTGCTCAGCAAAAATTCTTAGCTATTGCCACTGGTGGTACCGGCGGAACCTATTACCCACTGGGTGGTGCCTTAGCCCAACTGCTTTCCAATAAAGTTGAAGGTTTAATTGTAACTGCCCAAACTTCGGGTGCCTCTGTTGCTAATTGTAATTTAATTGGCAGCCATGAGATCGAAACTGCCTTTTCCCAGGCCAATACTACCTATTGGTGCTATACAGGCACCGGACTTCAGGAAGGCAAGCAGCCGATTACCAATTTAAGAGGAATTGCATCCATCTATCCAGAGACCATCCATATTGTAGCTACTAAAGCATCGGGAGTGAAAACAATAGCCGATTTAAAAGGAAAGAGAGTAGGAGTAGGCGCTCCTAATAGTGGAACTGAAGCAGATGCTAGAATCATTTTAAATGCACATGGCCTTACTTATGATGATATGAGTGTTGACTATATAGACTTTAATGAAGTAGCTGACCGGCTGATTGATGGTCAGATAGATGCTGGGTTTACCACCGCTGGTTATCCCACCTCCAGTATCATCAATATTGCTACTACCCGGGATCTGGTTTTAGTACCTGTAGATTTAAAAGTAGCGCAAAAATTAGTAGCCGAGATTCCTTACTATGGCCTTACCGAAATTCCCGCTGGGATGTATAAAGGTGTTGATGAGCCAGTTCTTTCTTTGGCAACCCCGGCTCTCTGGATCTGTGATTCTAAATTAGATCCTACATTAGTATACAAGATGACTAAGGCTCTCTGGGAAAATACCAGTATATTGGCTCAAGTCCATGCTCAGGGTAAGAATATCAAACTGGAGACTGCACTCAACGGGATGGCTGTACCTCTCCATCCGGGAGCTGAACTGTATTACAAAGAAGTTGGTGTAATTAAATAATTTAGGAATTAATCAGTAATAAGTGAAATAAATCTGGGTACCATTATTTTTAAAAAGTATAGTGGTACCCAGATTTATTTATGTTTTATTTTTTTCTCATATTTTTAAGATATTATTGGAAATGAAAAAAAAATTAAATTTAATTCTTCCGGGTTTTGTGTTATTATTACTTATAGTTATAATATTTCTATTAAATAATTATTTCTATATTACTATTCTGACCTTTCCTGAAAAAATCGTAGTTTTTAAAGAAAAAATATCTCCTGGTCAAAGAATTGCCCTGGCATATACTCATTCCGTTGCCCAGACACCTGTTTGGGAATTTTTTGAAATAGATAAAGAAGGTAAGTTGATACTTACCGAAACTCACTTTCACGACCACGGGGCAGGGTTGCCCTACACTGCCTTTGATGAAGAAATTTTCATTTGTGAAGACCACAAGTTTAAAATAAAAAATATGCAACGAGAAATCATATTACCTTTATACTACAGGATCTACAAGGACCGTGGCAATGTATTCATATTTGAAAACCAGGAAATAAGATTATCTGATACAGTAGGAGACGCTTTACTGGTAATTGATATTTACCATAAAAGTATAAACGACTCTTTACTAAAATATTTTATGAATTTAGGAGGAATAAAATCTGATGAATAATACGGAAATAGGCAGTAATTCTCAAGAACACCAAGAACACATTGTTTATAGTGAAGAGAAAATTGATGTACAGAAACTGTTAGAGCAATATGATAGTGAATCCAATGTAAGAAGGCCAGCTGGATTAATTGCTGTAATTATTTCTATCATTGCTATCAGTATGTCTATCTTTCATTTTTATACCGGTGGATTTGGCCTATGGTTAGCTTTAAAACAGAGGGCACTGCATTTAGCTTTTACTTTAGCCTTGATATTTTTGATCTATCCCACCACAAAAAAAGGAATCGGCAGTGATAAGAATAAGGTACCCTTTTTTGATATCATTTTTGCTATTTGTGGTGCAGCAGGCTGTTTATACCTGATTGTTTTTTATAAGGAACTGGTTTTTAGAGCAGGGTTACCAAGCAACCTTGACCTTATTATGGGTGCAATAATCATATTGCTGGTTTTAGAAGCTACCAGGAGAGCTATTGGCCCCGAGCTGCCCATAGTGGTGATTGTATTTTTACTCTATGCTTATTTTGGACCATATATGCCGGGATATTTTGCTCACAGGGGTTTTTCATTAAAAAGAATTATTGAACATCTCTATATGCAGACAGAAGGTATCTTCGGCATTCCGTTAGGAGTTTCCTCTACTTTTGTTTTCCTGTTCATCCTTTTTGGAGCAGTCTTAAATAAGACTGGAATGGGGAAATTTTTTATCGATTTATCGCTGGCTTTAGCCGGACATTATACCGGAGGCCCGGCTAAAGTAGCCGTCGTTTCCAGTGGTTTTGTTGGGTCTATCAGTGGAAGCTCAGTGGCTAATGTGGTTACCACCGGAAGTTTTACCATACCTTTAATGAAAAGTATAGGCTACAAAAAAGACTTTGCCGGAGCTGTAGAGGCAGCAGCTTCCACAGGAGGGCAGATAATGCCACCAGTTATGGGGGCGGCAGCTTTTGTTATGTCTGAATTCCTGCAAATTCCCTATATCAAAATTGCTATTGCTGCCGCTATTCCTGCAATTATTTATTATATTTCGGTTATGATTTCTGTTCATTTAGAGGCCTGCAAGA
>JAKPKS010000011.1 GCA_029553585.1 Candidatus Atribacteria bacterium
ACTTTATTAAATAATATTGTGGGGACTCTGAAACCTTTTAGTGGGCAGATAAGATTTCAGGATAAGGATGTTACTCACCTCAGTTCTCCTGAGAGAATAAAGATGGGGATCGGTTATGCCCCAGAAGGCAGACATCTCTTCTTCGGATTAACTGTGGAGGATAACCTATTAATGGGTGCCTTTCAACGGAAGGTAAATAAGAAGACACTTAGAGAAAATCTTGATTTTATCTACAATTTATTTAAACCACTCAAAGGATACCGCAAGAAATATGCCGGTAACCTTTCAGGTGGAGAACAGCAAATGTGCGCAATTGGAAGAGCACTTATGTCTAAACCCACTCTACTTATTATTGATGAATTATCTCTGGGCCTTGCCCCTGTAGTAGTGGATGACTTAACCGAAACCATTATTAAACTAAGAGATGAAGAGGGAATTACTATCCTTATAGTAGAACAGGATGTACAGGTTGCACTAGACATAGCTGACCGTGGTTATGTTTTAGAGAGCGGCTCAGTAGTAATGGAAGGCAGCTCGGAAAGCCTGGCCAGGAATAAACATATAAAGGCAGCTTACTTGGGGATTGCTTAATAAATTAATTTGTTCTGATATTTTAAAATTAAAAAAATACTGTATAGCTTGTACTAACCAGGTAATTCTGCCTATAAGGAGGTGATGAATTTATAAAAAAATACTTTAGCTTTTAAGGATAGATAAAAATAAATGGAGGAAAGTAAGAATGATTAAAAAATTTACGATAAGGTTCTTAGTAAGTATGGTTTTAATAGTAATAGTTGGAACTACATTAGCGGCACAAAATTTTGATGATACAATTAAAATTGGAGTTGCAGTTCCTCTGACCGGTAAAGTTGCCTATGAAGGTAATCTAGTTAAACAAGGATATGAGGTATGGGAAAAATGGGTTAACGAACATGGTGGGATTAAGGCTGATGGTAAAACCTATGGTGTAAAAATTATTTACTATGATGATGAGAGTGACCCAGTACGTGGGGCGAGGTTAACTGAGAAATTAATAACTGAGGATAAGGTGCATTTCTTAGGTGGACCTTTTTCCAGCGCCATAACCTTTGCCACATCAGCAATTGGTGAAAAGTATGGAGTGATAACTATTGCTCCGGAAGCCAATGCTACTAACATTTATGAAAGGGGATACAAATACATTTTCTCTATTCTCCCACCGGCACCAATGTTAATGGTTCCTATTGCCTATATGATGAATGAAATGCTGGAACCTAAACCAAAGACCGTTGCCATAATTTCCGCTAATGACTTATTTCCTTTAAGTTGTGCTGAAGGATTTGATAACGCTTGTAAAGAATTAGGATTTGATGTGGTAATGTTTGAAAAATATCCTGCAGGTGCAACAGACTTATCTGCTCTCTTAACTAAAGTTAAGGCATTGAACCCGGATGTTTTAGCTCTTGGAGGATATACAGCGGATGCTTTAATGGTTATAAGGCAATGTAAAGAAATAGACTTCTTCCCGAAACTTTTTGCCAATGCAGTTGGAATACCGATACCTGCTTTCATTAATGAATTAGGTGCCGACGGTAATTATGCAGTAGAAGGAGAATGGTGGTTACCAGGAATGAAACTGGAAGATCCTATCTTTGGAACTACAGAAAACTATATGAAGGCACTTAGAGATCTTTTTGGTGCAGATTACCAAGGACAATACTGGACTGCCAGTGGTAGTGCAGCTGTCAGCATTCTCCAGTTGGCTATCGAAAAAGCAGGCACTATTGAAACTGAAAAAGTGAGAGAAGTTTTATCCAGCTTAGATGTTGAATTGACTACATGGCCTGCAGTTAAATTTAATGAAAAGGGACAGAATATTCAATGGATGCATCCAGTTGTACAGATTCAAAATCAGCAGGTCAAAATTGTCTATCCGGAAAACTCACAGGAAAGTGTACCACAATATCCAGCTCCAGCCTGGAAAGAAAGATAACTGTTAAGTAATAATCAAATAATAGGGACTGTAATAATCAGTTGATTACAGTCCCTGTACCTATATTTTCTTTTGCTAAAAAATTAAATACTTTATATATCAGTTGTATTAACTGAAAAAAAATTTAGACATATTTTGCATACCAACATTTTAAGAAACTAAAAAAACAAATTATTTTTACCCCTTTTAGTAAGATGAATATTCTAAAATGTGTAATTTTGTAAGTAACTTGTTATAATGTATGTATATAAATACATAATTCCTAAATAGTTTGATACAAATAACTATATACACTTCGCAAGGTTTTAGCTAAACCCTATAAAAATAAACAAAAAGGAGTTGATCAGACCAATGAGAAAAGTGGAAGCTAAAGAAATTTCCGAAAAGGTCAAAGACCTGTTCCTGGAAGCTAATTTCCATATAGGTAAGGATGTTTTAGCAGCATTGGAGAAAGCCTTAGAGGCAGAAACATCGAAAGTGGGACAGGATGCCTTAAAAATGATTATTGAAAATAATCGCTTAGCCTCTTCTGAAGAATTGGCTATTTGTCAGGATACGGGCTTGGCAATACTATTTGTCGAGTTGGGACAGGAGATATGTATTGTCAATGGAGATTACACTGAGGCAATCAATGAAGGTGTCAAAATGGCCTATAAAGATGGCTATTTAAGAAAATCGGTAGTCGATGACCCGGTATTTGACCGAAAAAATACTACTACCAATACCCCGGCCTTCATCTATACCGATATCATTCCCGGTGATAAGATTAAAATAACCGCTCTACCTAAAGGTTTTGGTAGTGAGAATATGAGTGCCTTAGCTATGCTGACAGCCGCTCATGGTGCCAAAGGTGTAGTTGACTTCATTGTAGAGACAGTAAGAAAAGCAGGGCCTAACCCCTGTCCTCCTACCATAGTAGGTGTAGGTATAGGAGGAACTGCCGACAAAGCAATGGTTATAGCAAAGAAAGCTACAGCACGCCCGATAGGCATATCCAATGCCAATCCTAAATATGCTCAGATGGAACAGGAAGCCCTGACCAGGATCAATAAATTAGGAATCGGGCCAGCTGGTTTAGGTGGTAACACTACTGCTCTGGCAGTTCATATTGACTATCTGCCCACCCACATTGCCGGTATGCCAGTGGCGGTAAACATCTGCTGTCATGCTGCCCGTCATGCCTCTGGAGAACTATAATTTACTAAATATTTACGAAAGGAGATTATACTGATGAGTCAGGAGATTAACATAACTACACCACTGGATGATGCTACTGTATTACAGCTGAAAGCGGGAGATTCAGTTAAGATAACAGGATATATCTATACTGGAAGAGATGCTGCCCATAAAAGACTCTATGAGTTGATTAAAGAAGGAAAAGAACTACCCATTTCATTAGCTGGACAGATCATTTACTATGTAGGACCTGCCCCGGCCAAACCAGGTTATGCCTGTGGTCCAGCTGGTCCGACTACCAGTTATCGCATGGATCCCTATACCCCGGCAATGCTGGAGCAAGGGCTGAAAGGGATGATTGGCAAGGGCTTAAGGTCTAAAGAGGTAGTTGACAGTATGAAGAAGAATAAAGCGGTCTATTTTGCAGCCGTTGGTGGAGCTGCCGCTTTGATTTCCCGTACTATTAAAAAATCAGAGGTAATTGCCTACCCCGATTTAGGGGCTGAGGCCATTCACCGTTATTATGTAGAGGGGTTTCCTGCTATCGTCTGTATCGATGCCTATGGAAATGACCTTTATGAGAGTGAACCCCCCAAATATCGCAAAGAATAATAAGAATTATTAATACCAGAAAGGAGTTTTAAATGGATATTAATCAAGAAGCACTTAAGCTGCACA
>JAKPKS010000017.1 GCA_029553585.1 Candidatus Atribacteria bacterium
TGTCTTTGTATTGTCATCTAAATGTGAAGGACTCCCCAATGTATTGATAGAAGCTATGGCTTGCGGGACTACGGTAGTCAGTACAGATTGCCCGGGTGGTCCTTATGAAATATTAGAAGGTGGAAAGTATGGTAAATTGGTACCGGTAGGTGATATTGCTAAATTAGCTGAGGCAATCTCCGATTCTCTAAAAACACCTACAGAAAAAGAACTCCTAATCAGCCGGGCAAAATACTTTTCAGTGGAAAGAGCAATTAATGAGTATGAGAAATTATTTGCAGAATTAATTTGAGAAGATAGATTTAAATGAAATGCTAAAACTGATTTAAACAAAGAAGTAAAGATAAGTAGAATAGTTAAAAAAATTTTTATGGAATGTTTAGATTTATTTAGGAAGCTAATAATTGACTAAACAAAATTACATTCTTCAGGCATAAATGGGGTTGAAATGGCAATATATATCATAAAGAGGGCTTTTTCCATACTTTTCTCTATTCTTATTGTGACAATAGTTATTTTTTATATGATGCATAGTATTCCAGGAGGCCCTTTTGATGAAGAAAAGATGCCTCTTTCTCAGGCAGTTAAAGATAAAATAATGAAAATGTATGGCCTTGACCAGCCTTTGTATGTTCAATATCTAAAATATATGTGGAATGCACTGCACTTAGAATTTGGTCGGTCTTATCAAAGTCCGGGAGAAGAAATGGTGGATTTGATAAAGAGAACATTTCGAGTCAGTGCTTTTTTGGGAGGGTTGGGATTGTCCTGGGCTATCCCTGCCGGTCTCTTTTTAGGCATTATCTCTGCCGTCAAACCAAGGAGTCTTATTGATTATTTGAGTACAATATTTACCAGTTATACTATCTCTGTTCCTGTTTATGTTAGTTCAATATTTTTAATATTTATTTTTTCACTAAAACTTGGCTGGTTTCCTACCGGAGGATTTGAAGGTCCAAAAACCTGGATTATGCCGGTTATTGCCTATGGACTTTCACCTTCAGGAATCATTGCCAGGTATACCCGTTCCAGCATGGTAGAAGTTCTCAATGAACCATATATTGTTACAGCTAAGTCCAAAGGTCTTCCATTATGGTATGTTATAATTCAACATGCTTTTAGGAATGCAATGATTCCAATTTTAACGATTATGTTTCCCATGTTTACCAGGATAGTAACCGGTAGTATTTTCATTGAAAGAATATTTCGTATCCCTGGTTTGGGTGGGTATTTTGTTTCAAGTATTTATCAGCGCGATTACCCACTAATGATGACACTTATGATATTAATTGCAGTTTTGTTGGGATTAACCTATCTGTTCATTGATGTTTTGTATACCATAATTGACCCTCGTATCCAATTATGGAGAAGAGAATTATAAAATATAAAATAAGTTTTGAAAATAGATAAAAGGATGTTTAGTTTTGCTGCAACAATGGCATTATTTTTACAAAAATAAATTGGGAATAACCGGGTTGGTAGTTATATTGGTATTGATTTTAGCTGCTATTTTAGCTCCCTATATTACTACATCAGGCTATGCTGAACAAAAATATTTACAGGAAATAAACGGATTTCCATCCAGTTCAAACTGGTTTGGAATAGATGCAGTAGGAAGAGATTATTTTAGCAGGGTTATCTATGGTATAAGGGTTTCTTTTTTTGTAGGATTTGCAGCTGCTCTGGTAGCTCTTTTTGTGGGAGTTCCTTTAGGTGCATTGGCAGGATACTATCAAGGAGTATTTGATTGGATAGTTTTACGCTTATTGGAGATTTTTAGTATCATTCCATCTCTTCTGGTGGCAATTTTATTTATAACAATATTAGGTAGCGGAATACAAAATATCATTTACATTGTTGGTATGTTCAGCTGGATGAACATATGCCGCTTAGTCAGGGGAGAAATTATAGCACTTAAGGAAAGAGATTATTGTATAGCTGCTAAGGTTTCTGGTGCAAAACCCTTGCGCATACTTTTTAGACACCTTTTACCAAATGCCACAGGCAGTATTATTGTTGGTCTCGTTTTATGTATTCCTCGTGCCATTATGATGGAAGCAATGCTAAGCTTTATTGGCATTGGAGTAAACCCTCCTATGCCAAGCTGGGGGCAGATGATAAGGGAGGGTTTGTATTATATACAATTTTATTGGCATTTATTATTATTTCCTTCACTATTCTTAATTATTTCTGTACTTTCCTTAACCTTTATTGGAGATGCAATTAGAGATACTCTGGATCCAAAACTACGAGGAATGAGATTATAAAGACAAAATTTATTTTAAAATGTACATTTTTTAAGTTTATTAAAGGAGGAGAATATGATTAAAAAGAAAAAATATATATTATTTATTTTAATTGTAGTTACTATAACAGGGGGAATTAGTTTTACCGGTGTTGCAAGTGGCAAGATGCTGCCCGAAGACGCTGATCATAATCAGATTATTTGTCTACCGATAAAAAATGAAACAGGTGCATACCTTGATTCTATGAAATCATTTTACGATAGTTTAAGAACATTTGGCTCAATCATGCAAGAGCCATTAATGGGATTAAACAAAGACCTGGAGGTTGCTCCTCTAGGAGCTGAGTACTGGAAGGTTTCTGAAGATGGTTTGAACTGGACCTTTCACCTGCGGAAAGGATTAAAATGGTCTGATGGTGCACCAGTAACTGCACATGACTATGTTTTTGCACTTCAAAGGGCTGTTATTAATGGGTATGACTTTAGTTGGTACTGGAGTACTATTGCAGGAATTAAAAACTGGGAAAGAGTGGAAAAAAATGAATTGCCTGTAGACGAGCTGGGCATTAAAGCTCTCGATGATTATACACTTACTATTACCACAGAAACCCCTAAACCTTTTTTAGCAATGGTCCTTACAAGATTGTATCCTACTCCCCGTCATGCAGTCCAGAGATATGGAGATGAATATGCCACCCGAGCAGAGACGATGGTAGGGAATGGTCCTTTTATGGTCATAGAATGGGTCAGAGGCAGCCATATTACTTTAGTACAAAACCCTTATTATGAGGGGATCTGGCCGCCCTACCTTGAGAAGATTGTTCTGAAATATGGTACTTTTGACCCGGAAACCGGCTTTCCAGCTTATCTCAATGATGAGATCCATTATTCAGAATTAAATGCAGGGCAATTAGCCTATGTTAAAAAAAATCTTCCCGAAGAGCTATATAGCGGGCCTATGCTAAGACTCTTTTATCTTTCCTTTGATACTACCAAGCCGCCTTTTAATGATGTGAGGGTACGTCAGGCCTTCAATCATGCAATTAACCGGGAAGAATTGTGTTCCACAGTGCTTAGAGATGTGGCAATACCAGAATATTCAGTGTTAATGAAAGGCTTTCCCGGTTATGATCCCATTCAGGCAAAGGAATTATCGGAATACGATCTTGAATTAGCTAAAAAGCTTCTGGCTGAGGCGGGTTACCCTGATGGAGAAGGATTTCCCGAGCAGGAATTATGGGTAAGAAATGCAAGCCAGCATGCCGTTTGGCAAATTCCCGCTGCTGCCTATCTTCAGGCTCAACTTAAAGAAGCTTTGGGAGTGAATATTATACCTCGCCTAATAGAAGTTAAAACCTATACTGATGCCTTAAATCAATATTCCCACAACCTATTCCTGGCAACCTATGGATTTGATTATTTGGATCCTAGCAATTTTATGGATCTTTTTCTTACCAATGGTCGTCATTCCTGGCCCAATCCGGATTATAATCGGCTGGTTAATGAAGCAGACTCTGCCTTCGATTGGGAGGAGAGAATAGAGAAATACAGGGAGGCAGAACAGGTTTTGATTCAGGAAGCGCCAGCCATATTTATATTTCAGGCAATGCATTGCGTGGTATGGAAACCTTTTCTAAAGGTAGGAGCATTAGAAAAGAATAAGGAAGGAACCGAAAATTTTAATATAGATGACTCTTCAAGATATATTGCAAGCCATATCTATGTCAAAAAAAATGATTAGCTATCAACGAAGTTCATCGAAAGTAATTTTAAAAGTATTAAAATAGTGTTTATGGGTTAAATTTGAGATATTTTTAAATGAAAATAAAAGACGGGACAGTGAACAACAATAGCAAAGCTCTACTTTCTGTAAACAATTTAAAAACTTATTTTTATATAGATAGAAAAGCAGTGAAAGCTGTAGATGGCATAGATTTCAATATCAATAGAAATGAAATTCTTGGTATAGTTGGAGAAAGTGGTTCTGGTAAAAGTGTAACTGCTTTATCTATATTGAGATTATTACCGTCAGCGCCATCCTGTATTATTTCTGGAAAAGTATATTATAACAATGGAAATCTTTTGGGTTTAAATGAAAAACAGATGCAAAGAATAAGGGGTGCAGAAATATCTATGATCTTTCAGGAACCAGCCACCTCTCTTAACCCGGTTCTTACTATTGGAAAGCAGATTGCCGAATCGATTCAATTTCATCAAAAAATCAATAAAGAAGAAACCTCAAAAAAAGTATTAGAAATGTTGAATTTAGTTAAAATTCCGGATCCATACCGGAGAATTAAAGAATACCCCCATGAAATGAGTGGAGGTATGAAACAAAGGGTGATGATTGCAATGGCGTTGTCATGCAATCCTTCACTCTTAATAGCTGATGAACCGACTACAGCCCTTGATGTTGTTACACAAAAGCAAATTCTATATTTAATAAAAGAATTACAGATGAAATTGGGAACATCTGTTATATTTATTACCCATAATTTTGGAGTCATTGCCAAAATCGCAGATAGAGTTATGGTAATGTATGCCGGAAAAATTTTAGAACAAGCATCAGTTAAAGACATATTTCAAAGGCCGGGGCATCCCTATACTTTGTCATTATTAAAATCAATTCCCAGATTAGATGTTTCAAAGAGAGGTAGATTAAAGGCAATCCCGGGTAGTTTACCTGATCCTATGGACAAAATTGAAGGTTGTTTATTTCATCCACGCTGTGAGTTTGCAACCGATATTTGCCGAATAAAAAACCCTGAACCAATCAAAACTGGGAACCAGCAGTATGTGAGATGCTGGATGTATTATAAAAAAGAAGAGGTTTATTTTAAAAATACAATTAAAAGGTATTAATAATAACATAATTGGTTTTTTAACCGGAGAGATGAAAGGTAAGATTGTTGGATAATGCGGTATTGCTTAAAGTCAGGGATTTAAAGAAATTTTATCCTGTCAGAAGGCATTCTTTTTTAAAAGAAAGAGGTTACACCAAAGCAGTTGATGGAGTCAGTTTTGAGCTTAACAGAGGGGAGGCACTGGGGCTGGTAGGCGAATCTGGAAGCGGTAAAACAAATCTGGGTTTATGCATTCTAAGACTAAGGGAGCCAACCAGCGGAGAAGTTGTTTTTAAAAATCAGGATATAACAAAATTAAAGCCAAACGAGATACCTGGAATATATAAAGATATGCAGATTATATTTCAGGACCCCTACAGTTCTTTAAACCCTCGTATGAGGGTTGGTGAAATGATCGGAGAACCATTAGTAATTTATAAATTAGTAAAAAGCAGGATAGAGAAAGAAGCTAAGATAAAAATGTTATTGAAAGAAGTAGGCCTGAATGACGCCTTTATTGAAAAATACCCCCATGAACTTAGTGAAGGGCAGAGGCAAAGGATTGTCATTGCACGTGCTCTCTCGGTGTCCCCAACCTTTATAGTATGCGATGAACCTACTTCAGCATTAGATGTTTCAGTACAGGCACAAATTATCAATTTATTGGAAGATTTAAGAAATCAATTATCTCTTACCTATCTATTTATATCTCACGATTTAAGTGTAATAAAACATATTTGCAATCGTATGGCAGTTATGTATTTAGGTAAAATCATTGAATTTGGGGAAACAGAAAAGGTATGTTCCAGTGCAAAACATCCTTATACCCGGCTACTTATTTCATCTATACTGATTCCTGACCCAACCTTAAAGTATGAGCACCTTTCACTTAATGATGAAATTCCCAGTTCGATAGATGTCCCTGCCGGTTGTAGATTCCATTCACGCTGTCCTTATGCTGAAGAAGTATGTCAAAATAGTGAACCAGTTTTAACAGAAATAGAAAGAGGATGGTTTGTTGCCTGTCATCTTCTTATCTAATATGTAATAATAATAAAAAGGTATGCCTAAGGATTATATAGATGACCACATTTTCTAAAAAGATTAAAGAACGCATTAGCAATAATTACTACTTATTTATCATTTTTACCAACATCAGGGCCTATAGTTTATACTATTTGAATAGAATTTCCGGTTACAGCTTAGAAAAAAGAAGATTTTATACAATATTAGGATATGAAGTCAATCTTAGAAATCCAAAAACATTTAATGAAAAAATCATGTGGAAAAAAATATATGATAGAAATCCATTGCTTTCAGTTACTGCAGATAAATATGAAGTCCGTTCTTATGTTAAAGAAATACTAGGAGAAAAAAAGGCAAAAGAAATCCTTATCCCTCTCCTATATGTGACCAATAAACCCGAAACTATCCCCTTTGATGAACTTCCAATCCCTTTTATTATCAAACCTAACCACTATTCAGGGCAATACATTATTATCCGGAACAGAAGCTATGATAAAAAGGGGATCATAAGGACCTGCCGTAAATGGCTGAAAACTCCTTATGGTCTGGAAAAGCTGGAATGGGCATATCAGCCCATTAAAAGGAAGATTGTCATTGAAAAGTTACTACTTGAGAATGGTGATATCCCCAAGGATTTTAAATTCCATATGTTTCACGGTAAATGCGAATCAGTGAAAGTATTTTTAAATAGAATGACTAATCGCTTTACCTGTTCTTTTGATCATAATTGGAATTGTATACCAAATAAAGATTCAAAACAGACTGAAAAACCAAAAATTGAAAAACCTAAAAATTATGAGTTTATGCTTGAATATGCCGAAAAACTATCCAAACCTTTTGACTACGTCCGTGTAGACTTTTACAGTATTGATGGAAAAATTTATTTTGGCGAATTAACTCATTATCCCAAAAGCGGATTAATTAAATCCGGGGCAGCCCTTTCTAATTATGAGCCAGGAAAGTGCTGGAGCATAAAACCAAAATATTGGGAAAAATAGTTAATGTGATAAAGTGTTAAGGTAATTTATTTTTTTCATAAAAAATTATTCAATTTAGGAAAATATCCGAGATCAGTTTGTAAAAAAGCTTGCAAAATAATTGGTCTATGGGAATATTTATGTGTTTTTAAAATAAAACATCCGGATATACAGAAAAACTAATGTTTAAAATTAATCGCAGGAGCAATTAAATTTTAAAAACTTATCAACTATATTGCAAAAAAATTTATTGAGAGCAACCGCACAAGGCAATATTGGTATAGGGAATTGATAGAGGATATCAGGCATACCACAATCGGTGTTAAAATATGATAATCCTGTTTTACTAAAAGAGATGAATTGCGACCTACTTTATTCTAACGCCTTTGGGAGAAGGGGAAATATCGCTAATACCCATAGAAATCCTTATAAATACTTGAGGAAGTGTCCATAAAAGTACACCACCGTTATTTGATAGTTAAAAAAATATTTTACCAATATCGGGATAAGATGCAGTTAGTCCAATCTGTTCCCTAAAATCTTTGTTCTTCTGCCAGTTAAATTATATTGATAGCACTGTTTGTGTATTAAAACAATTAGATGTATGAAATGATGCCTTGATAAATTCTTAATAAAATAGCGGTAAAAATATATTGGTTGATTTATTGTAACATACAAAAAAGAAATACTTACATAACAAATTTTAAAATTATCAGAATTGTAAATATACACTACCTTACATATTATGCAAAGGGTACCTTCTCAATAAAGGCTATCCAATTTATTTTTAATCGAAATTTATTAATAGCAGTTTCAATTTATAGAAAGGTTCTGGATAAAAAAGGAAAAATCCCTATAATAATGAAAAAGAATAGAACAATGCTAATGCCAATAAAAAATAGAATACATAGAAATGTTTTTTTATACGGTATATCTAAAAATGTGAAAACATATCTTATCTATTTCTTTAATATACTTACAAATTACAGTATTGAGAAGGCTAGATTTTATAAATTGCTGGGTTATAAGTTAGATCTGAAAAATCCAAAAACATTCAACGAAAAGATCATCTGGAAAAAGATTCACGATAGAAACCCTTTATTACCCGTTACTGCAGATAAATATGAAGTCCGTTCTTATGTTAAAGAGGCGTTAGGAGAAGAAAAAGCAAAAGAAATCCTCATACCTCTCTTGTATGTGACTAATAAACCGGAAACTATTCCCTTTAATGAACTCCCAATTCCCTTTATTATCAAACCTAACCATTCATCAGGAAAGTATATTATTATCAAAGATAAAAAATACGATAAAGAAGAAATTATAAGAACCTGCCGTAAATGGCTGAAAACTCCTTATGGTCTGGAAAAGCTGGAATGGGCCTATCAGCCCATTAAAAGAAAGATTATTATTGAAAAGTTATTACTTGATGAGGATAGTATTCCAAAAGACTATAAATTCTTTATAATTCATGGCATTTGCAGAGCTATCCTGGTGATATCGAGTAGAAATTCCTCTAACCAGAGTAAAGTAGCTGTTTTCTACGATCGGGAATGGAATCGTTTAATTTTGTCAAATAGAAAGCATGCCGGTATAGACTTTGACAAGCCGCCGACTTTTCAAAAAATGCTCTTTTTAGCTGAAAAGTTGGGAAAAGTTTTCGATTTTGTGAGAGTTGATCTGTATACAATAGGAGATAAAATATATTTTGGAGAATTGACTCATTATCCAATGTCTGGCTTTATAAAAATATCTTTAGAGCAGGATATAGAAATGGGAAAATATTGGAAACTGAAAACGAATACCTATTCACAAGAAAGGTTGAGTGGATAATCCTTGATAAATTAGCCATTGAGTTGATGACATGTAAAATGGTTTCCGTTTACATCCGGGAGTAAAACGAGCCCATTAGAAATAGTAAAAAAATAATATAATTATGCTGTTTAAGGTAATCTAAGTTTTTGTAAAGTAAAAAGTATAAATAATAATTATATTATTGTACTTGTACTTATTGAATAAAAGGTTAACCTTAATATTAAAATAAAGGAGGAATATATTAATGACCAGTGACGGACTTACCAGCCAGCAAAAAAGAATGGCTCTTCGGTGGCAAAGATACGTATCTCCAATCAGACCCTCAAAAGGCATGGTAGAATTATATGAAAAAAATATTGGTATTGTGATTAAAAATAAATTCGAATATGTCTGGGGTCTCTTAGGCTGTACTCCTGAAATTCGTTCCATAGCCGGGAAATATCAAGCCAAAATAACTTGTATAGATCGTAATCCTGACGCATTTTATGCTTTTAAAACAATTTGCGAACCATCCAAATATGAAAGTTTCATATGTTCAGATTGGCTTAGCCTGAACCTTGACGAAATGTTTGATATTGTTCTGGGAGATGGAGCGATGTCAATGTTACCAATAGAAGAACACGGTACATTTTTAAAAAACATTCATAAAATTATAAAACCAGGAGGATATGCAATTCTAAGGATTCATACTATTGTCCCACTACCATTTGATAGCCCAAAAAAAATATTCGATTGGTATCGCAATAAAAATGATATTACACCAATCTTTTCAACACTATGGGATTATCTTTATAGTTTATGGTTGAACTTAGATACCCTGAACGTAAGTCATAATGTCTTTCTATCTAAATTATTAGAAGTGTACAAGGCAGGTTTGATAAATTTGGAAGAGTTAGAAAAATTAATTACTGACAATGACTATAGTGTTTTAGTACAGTATTCTAGAAAAGAAATATTTGAAAAGCAGATATCTGGTTTTTTCCAGATTGAAAGTGTCGATTATGCAGGAGATTACCCTCTTCATAGGAATCATCCTATTTATTTCTTACGCAAAAAATAATTAATAGCAGTTTCAATTTATAGAAAGGTTCTGGATAAAAAAGGAAAAATCCCTATAATAATGAAAAAGAATAGAACAATGCTAATGCCAATAAAAAATAGAATACATAGGAATGTTTTTTTATACGGTATATCTAGAAATGTGAAAACATATCTTATCTATTTCTTTAATATACTTACAAATTACAGTATTGAGAAGGCTAGATTTTATAAATTGCTGGGTTATAAGTTAGATTTGAAGAATCCAAAAACATTCAACGAAAAGATCATCTGGAAAAAGATACACGATAGAAACCCTTTATTACCCGTTACTGCAGATAAATATGAAGTCCGTTCTTATGTTAAAGAGGCGTTAGGAGAAGAAAAAGCAAAAGAAATCCTCATACCTCTCTTGTATGTGAC
>JAKPKS010000019.1 GCA_029553585.1 Candidatus Atribacteria bacterium
GCCGCTCCGCCTCTTAAAAAATTTAACACCATCTGACCGGTAATTTCAGACGGATAAGCACTGACTCCTTCCCTGGTAACTCCATGGTCAGCAGCCATCAGAAAGATTACCTTTCTGGTTATGAGTGGATTTAAATCTCCATAAATTCCTGCAGCCCGGGCTATCAGCTCTTCCAGTCTACCCAAGCTTTTACGTGGCTTGGCTAACTGGTCAAACTTTACTAAAGTTTTATTTCGGATGACACTATCAATAGGTGGAATATTTTGGATAATCTCAAATATTTTCTTGTTTTTCAATCAATTAACCATTGCCTTCCCTTGGAGATGACTGATATCATTTATTAATTCAACATAATAGGTATTCTGCTTTTCATAAAGAATAATATTTAAGGCAGTAGAATGCTGCCTGATATACCAGATCTTTTCTAAAGGAATATTGAGTGCAATACCGACCATAATCTTTGCTACTCCGCCATGACAGACAATAGCAACTGTATGGCACTCGTTATCAGAATTATTTTCCGCTATTATTTTATCAATTCCACGGCTAACCCTCTCTTTTACCTCAGCGATACTCTCACCCCCAGGCAGGGCCAGGTAAGGTTTGTTCCACCAATCTCTATATTCTGCGCTATTATCCTCCACATCAACTTCTTCATAACATAAACCTTCCCACTTCCCAAAGTGAATTTCTTTAAAGAGTGGTTCAATATTGAGGGCCAACTGATGTTTTTGATTAATGATACTGGCAGTATGAATGGCTCTTTTCAAATCACTGCTGTAAAGTGCCTGGATCCGACATTCTGCCAGACGTTCTGCTAACTGCTCCGCCTGCCAGATTCCCTTTTCATTTAGTTCAGAATCCTGATGTCCTGAAAACCGTTTTTCAAAATTATGATAAGTTTCTCCATGTCTGATAATTAACAATTTTAGCATTTTATTTTTCCTGTTTATACTTTCTGTATTTTATCTTAACTTATAAAATATTTTTATGATATGGAATGTCTCTTTTTTAAATATAAAAAGACTGTTTCTAAGAATATTGACAAACTTTTAATCTTTAGTAGAAACTGATATAGCTTTCAGGTAGACCGGGGGGAAATGGTATCTCCCCGATACCCACTCTGCTTCCTTCCCAATTGCCACGATGTCTTTTAATACCTCTAAAGCATTTCCGGCTATCATCACATTTTTAATTCTGCCCACAATCTTCCCCTTATCTATCCTGTATCCTAACTGGACATTATTGGAAAAGGCCCCACTTAGAATATTACCCTGGCCTAAGCCCAGCACCTGGTCCACTATAATACCAGATTTGATGTCTTTAACCATTTCCTCAAAAGAAAGGGTTCCTGCTGGTATAATTAAGTTACTTATTCCTGGGGAGGGAGAGGTATGAAAACTATTTCTGAGACCATTACCAGTTGGTTTTACCCCTGCTTCAGCCGCATTCTGCAAATCATAATAATAATTTTGCAAGACACCATCTACGATTAGTGGTAATCGTCCCATAGCAATCCCTTCATCATCATAGAGAGCACTTCCTTCCGCATAATCAATGGTACCATCGCTATAAATAGAAAGCATGGGATTGAAGAGAAGTTCACCCTTTTTCTCCTGCAGAGGAGATATTTTTTTATTAACCATTCTGCCGTTCAGTCCCGCAATTAAGGGAAGCATTAAGACCAGCAAAGCTTTGGGGGTAAAAATCACTGGCTGATAACCGTTTTCTATTTCTACAATCTTTTTACCCCACTCTAATTTTTTTTCTATCTTTGACCAGAGGGATTCCCAGGAAAAATCTGCCTCTCCCCATTCCTGAGATTCCATCAGCATCATCATATCATTTTCCTGAGTATCCTGAATCATAATAGAATTGGCAAAAGAAGTCTTTTGATAGGAAAATGTGGCACCATAGCTATTCTCATATTGAACCTTACCTTCAAATTTAGCTATACCGGCATCACAACGTAATCCACTATCCAGGGAGTTTACCTTAGCTACAATATTATTACCTATCTCTACCATCTCTGCGATACTCTTTTTAGCTACAGCAGAATCATAGAGTTTTATCTTTTTCCCTCGAGGAGTTTTAATTTTAGCGGGAAAATCAAAAAGAGCAGTCTGTCCGAATTGGGCTACCTCAATAGCCTTCTCAGCCATTGCCTCAAACTGGCTTTCCGAGGTAGATGAAGAGAATCCAATCTTTCCCTCATGGATTACTCTTAGAGCCCACCCCTCCATCTCTTCAGCATTTACTGATTTTAATTGACCCATCTCATAATCAACCGGTGTTGACTTATAGTTTACTCTATACAATTCCCCTGAATTTACTCTACCCTTTAATTTAGCCAATAATTCCTGCATAAAATTTACCTCCCTCCTACCACCACATTTTTAATACGGATATGGGGACTGCCAAAGGTTACCGGCAAAGGATGCTGCCCTCCTTTTCCACAGCCTCCGCCAGATTGAATAATGTCGAGGTCGCTGGCAATACCATCTATATGGTGTAATGTCTCAAATAGATTGCCTGTTAAGGTTATATCCCTTAACTGCTCAGTAATCCTGCCTTTTTCAATCAGATAGCCTTCCCCGGCACTGAAGGTAAACTGTTCAAAGGTAGTATTACCTCCATAAAACTGTCGGGCATAGATACCTTTTTTAACATCATTGAATAATTCCTCATAGGGAATTTTACCTCTCTCTATATAAGTATTGGTCATACGGACTATGGGTTTAAAATGATAGTTTAGAGCCCTGGCATTTCCGGTAACCTCCTCTCCCATTTTCACAGCGGTTTCCCGGGAATGAAGCCTGCCTGTTAAAACACCATCCCTGATAAGATAATTTTTTCTGGTCGGTACCCCTTCATCATCATACTGGGAAGACCCCAATAATCCGGATAGCGACCCATCATCAACTACATTAAGCTCCTGAGAGCCCACCTTTTTCCCCAGGGTCATCAGCTGCTGCATACGTGGGTCTTCATACAAGAAATCTGCTTCACTTAAATGACCAAAGGCCTCATGAATGAAGACACCGGCTAAAACCGGATCTAATATTACTGTGTATTGACCGCCTGGAACCGGTTTTGCCTGCAATAGATTAACTGCCCGCTGAGCTGCCTTCTGGGCTAAGGGAGAGAGCCGCTCTGCCTGAGTATAACCTTTACTACTACCAATACTTTCGCTTGCCATCTGAACATCATCACCTTCACGGGCAATTGCCGTAAAATGTAAACTGAGGTAGGGGTGTTCTTTCTTGATATAAGTACCTTCAGAGTTAACAAAATGGGTAATAGTGTAGCGGTCACTGTAATCTACTATTGAAGATTGTATCCTGGGACTGAAATTCATTATAATATTGCTATAGTTTTTTACGGTATCTGTTTTTTCTTTTAAACTGATCTGTCTGAAATCGTTTTCATATTGAGGTATTAATTCTGCCTCTACCGGTTCTATCGGCGCTAATTCACTTTTTTTCTCTCCGATAAGAGTAGCAATCTCAATAGCCTCTTTGATTTTTTCATCTAACTCTTCCCAGCGATTAAAAGTAACAAACCCCCATCCTCCCCTAACCAGAGCTCTGACATTTCCTCCCCTTTCCTGGGAACTGGAGATTCTCTCCATATCCTTACCCTGAAAGCGAATACTGTTTGCTTCAAATTCCTCTAATCTTATTTCCAGATAATCTGCTGATTGTCCGGAAAGTGCATCGTTTAATCTATTTTGCATCATCTTCCTCCTGCTGCATTTATTTTAAAGCTGAAATTCTTATAATTGTTAAGAGCAGCACTTCTTTTTAACCATTTTTATTCTGCTAAATCTTCTGTGCTCTCCTCTATAATGTTATGTTCTGCCAGATAGATAGGCCGATCCAACCACCAGACTCGCTCACTCCACTTTTTATCTATATCTTTATTCTGTTCTTTTAAGGAAACTATGCCATTGAGCTTGGCATCTGTATCATCGGCATAAAAAAGGGCTATAGCCGGTAAAATACTTGGTAGTTTAGGTGAACCAAATTCAAATTTTCCATGATGACTCAATAAGGCATGCTTGAACATAATAGCCAGATCTTCCGGAAAATCCTTAATCTGTTTGATTTTTTCAGTAACCATTTCAGTACCAATAACAATATGCCCGATTAGTTTCCCTTCATCGGTGTGCTCAATTATACCGTCAAGCTGATATTCCTCTATCTTCCCGATATCATGAAGCAATGCAGCACTAATCAGAAAATCCCGGTTAACCTGGGGATAAATATGGCAGATAGATTCACATATCCGGGATACATTGAGGGTATGTTCAGCTAGACCGCCTCGATAGGCCTGATGCAGCTTTTTTGCCGCTGGCGCTTTCTTAAACCTTTCTCTTAAAATTGGGTCACCAAAAAAAGAGAGCAATAGTTCTCTCAGATACTGATTCTTAATAGTGGCAATTTTACTATCGATATCCTGCATTAACTGCTCAATATCCAATTTCGTAGAAGGTATCAAGCCCTCTAAAGAAGAATCAGGTGCTTCCCCGATGGACTTTATGCTTAATTGCATCTGACCACCACTCTTCTTTTTACTCACCTGGCCTTCAATCTGGGCAAATTGCATTTTCTCAATCTGTTTCAATTTTTTATCAGCTATATCCCAATAAACTGCCTCTATTTCTCCACTACTGTCTGAAATTTTTAAAAAACCGTCAACAGCCCTGCCATCTCTACGTAGCCTGAATTCTGCCTCTTTGATATAAAAAACCTGATTAATTCTGTCTCCTAAGGATAAGTCAATTATCTTTTTTTTATTATTCAAACCAATCACTCCCTAATAACCTTTTTCTCTTTATTTTTTATCCCGCCTTATTGTTTGCGGTAAAAAATCGTGCAAAACCTGTGCAGCTTCAGAAACTAATTTCCTTGACAAGTTAATCAATTTTATCTATGCTATTAGGTGTCAGAAAATATTTATTCCATCTTATTGTGCCAGTTCAGTTTATCTTCTAAAATCTTCTGGCCGAAGTGGCGGAATCGGCAGACGCGCTACGTTCAGGGCGTAGTAGGTTTCACACCTGTGGGGGTTCAAATCCCCCCTTCGGCACCACCTAAATGTCAATAAAAACTAACACTGCGATTAATTGATTTACTAATTATTGATTCATTCTTTAAACTTTTGATTGTCCCAGTCATACTGTCCAACTAATTTGTGAAGAGAGATCTCCCCGGTTCTAATTTTTTTAATATACTTTTTCAGGTGATAAAAAAAGATATCCAGTGGTTTTAATTCTTCCCCTTCCAGCATTTTTAATATGATCTGAGCATAAAGTTTATCATATATTTTGGTTATAATTTTTTCATTCTTTTTAATGCTTGTCTCTACATTTTTTTCTCGTTCCAGCCAGCGTGATAGAACAACCAGGTCAGGCTGGTCATCATAATCTGACTGAGCGATAAATCTTATATCTCGCTTATGTGGCCTTAGTTCTTCCAGTTCATTAATATGGTAGCCAAGCATATGCTCCAGGGCATAGATAGACTTTTGCTCTGCCTGAATTTGCTCTAAAATTTCTATATTGGTTTTTACCCTGGCCTTTATTTCAAATCTATCCAATTCACTGCGCCTTCTGATTTATACTATTTTACTATAACATTAATTGACTAAGTTTCTATTATAGCAAAACTATACAAAAAAGTGAATTCTGAGAAAAGCGGAACCGCCCCTGGACCAATTCCATCCCTTTATTCTCTTAAAGACTTGACCAGATTTATGTTCCTTCGGTCATCTTCATCATTCTGTCTGGGAGTTTCCAGAATAAAAGGCAGGTCTTTCAATGAGGGATGATTTACTAGAAGTTTGAAACCTTCTAACCCAATAAACCCATCTCCAATAGGCATATGCCTATCTTTGCGGGAGTTAAAACTGTATTTGGAATCATTAAGGTGGATAATTATCAATCTCTCAAGCCCAATTTTATTACCCAGTTCAGTGATAATATCTTCAATTCCTTTTTCGTTAGATAGATTATAGCCTGCCGCAAAGGCATGGCAGGTATCCAGGCAAAATCCTATCTTTTCAGACCAGTGGATACCTTCCATTATATATCTTAACTGGCTGAAAGAATAACCAAGATTGGTCCCTGAGCCTGAGGTATTTTCCAATAAAATCATGGTAGACAGATTTAAAGAGACAAGGTGTTTTAAAGCAACTTTTAAAGCCTTGATAATCATCTCTAAACCATATTCCTCACCGGCACCTTGATGTGCACCTGGATGGACTATCAGATAAGGTACACCAGAATTCGAAAGTAGCGCATCGGCTCTTTCCAATTCTGCTAAAAAAGCAGTGATAGATCTGGCAGAGATTACTTCATCAGAGGAGGCAAGATTTATTAAATAAGAGGTATGGATAAAGACCGGAGAGATATCTGTTTGCTGCAGTGCTTTTTGAAAATGGTCAATCTCTGCAGGACTGTATATTTTCTCTTTCCAGGTACGGGAATTTTTAGAAAAAATCTGCATGGTATTGATGTCCAGATTTTCTGCTCTGATAACAGATTGTTCAATACCTCCTGCAATAGAAACATGACACCCAATTCTCAATGGCTATTCCTCACTCTACTAATTTAATAATTTGTTCACCTCTAAGGATAAAACATTATTCCTCTTATCGGCGAAAACTCAGTCTGTTCTCTTAAAGCTCTACATGACTGAATGCAAAATATAGAGCATACTATTTTTTATCTATTGGCTATTGGTTCCTGCTTAAATTAAATACATCATACTTTCTTTATGAAATATTGACAAATCTTCTTATTTATTTTTTATATTTATGATGAAAAATATATATTCATTAAAATATAATTAATTTATTTATATTTCCTATTGACATTATTTATTATTATATTAATAATATTAATATAGTAATTAATTTTTATTATTTTGATATCAATATTGTTCAGAAAAGGAGGTAAGCACTTTGGTCCATATCCCTGTTAATTGTCCTGCCTGTAATGCGGGAATGAGTATCACCGAATTGAGATGTAACAAATGTCACACTGTAGTGCAGGGAAACTTCCCGATAAATAAACTAATTTCACTCTCTGAAGAAGATCGAGAATTTCTAATGACCTTTCTTCGTTCCCGTGGAAATATAAAGGAAGTCCAGGAAAGAATGGGCATTTCTTATCCAACGGTAAAAAATAGGTTAGACAGATTATTATCTGCACTGGATTTAAATGATGAGGTGGTAAGTTTGAGTCAAAATGACGTAATAAATGCCCTGAAAAATGGAGAGATTTCTGTAGATGAAGCAATTAGTTTATTAAAAGAAAGA
The DNA here is from genome assembly GCA_029553585.1 of Candidatus Atribacteria bacterium. Lineage (GTDB taxonomy): Bacteria > Atribacterota > Phoenicimicrobiia > Phoenicimicrobiales > Stramentimicrobiaceae > Stramentimicrobium. The sequence goes on from JAKPKS010000019.1 coordinate 7,324, forward strand.
TAGTATATATCAATAATGAATAAAGGAGAAAAGATCAAATGAAAGAAGAAATTGCACAGGTACTGGAAATGCTTAGAGAAGGGAAAATTACCAATGATGAGGCCATCAATCTTATCGATGCTTTAAAGGCAAGCGGGTTAGAAGAGGCGAATGAGTTAGCCTTGGTGGGCAAAAGAAAAAGGTTAATAAAAATAAATGTAACTAAAGAGAGCAAGCCTAAGGTTAATATAAGAGTCCCCTTCGGTTTATTAAGATGGGGGCTTAATATCGCCGGTAAATTGGGCAAGGATTTTATTAAAATCGGCGGAGAAGAAATCCCTATCAATATGGATGAACTTAATCAGGCACTGAATGACCCGGAATTTTACGGTAAGATTATTGATGTATACGACGAAGAAGAGCAAGAACATGTCTTGATTGAAGTTGTATGATTCATTGTGTTTATAAAATAAAAACAGGGGCAGTAGTGGTTCAATAGTACTTTGGTGAGCCGTTCCTGCCTCAAACTTTATTTTCCGAAAAAATGATAAATTCCTGTTTGTATGAATTGGGTGAATCTATTTACTTTAAATTTTCAGGATTGAGACATTTCAGCTCATTTAACACAAAATACCCATCTTTTCTTATCAATACATGATCAAAATAAATCTCCCCTCCGCCGTATTCTTTTCTCTGAATAGAAATCAGGTCCAGATGAAGTGAAGATTTATTGCCATTGTTTGCATTGTCATAACAGTTTCCAGGAGTAAAGTGAAAACTGCCCCATATCTTTTCATCAAACAAAATATCAGCAATAGGATGCCCTATATATGGATTCACACCAAATGCAAATTCGCCCACATAGCGAGCTCCTTCATCCACATCAAATATTTTTTCCAATTTTTCAGTGTTATTTGATTTTACTTTTACTATTTTTCCATCTTTAAATTCTAAAATAATATCAGTATAAATAAACCCTTCATAGGGTATTGGTGTATTATAAGATATAATGCCATTCACAGAGTCTTTAACCGGTGCTGTAGCAATTTCACCATCAGGTATATTATTATGCCCGTCGTAGGGGACAGCAGGAATACCTTTAATGGAGAATTCGAGGTTAGTGTTGGGACCGATGATTTTTACCTTATCTGTTTTATTCATTAACCGAACCAGATTTTCCATTGCCCTTCCCATCTTCTTATAATCTAAAAGACAGGCTTTAAAATAAAAATTCTCATATTCTTCTGTACTCATTTTTGCTAATTGAGCCATGGCATCATTAGGATACCTGATTACACTCCATCTGGTATAACCACATCTTTGATGCAAATGAATTGGTTCAAAATATTTTCTTCTGTAGATACTAAGTTTTTCATCAGGTACATCATTCCACTCACTTACATTTTCTGTAGCCCTGATATCAATATAGGCATCCATATCCTTCATTCTAACCAGTTCATAGGAAGCGAGTTGTTCCATATGCTGTTCGGTAACCCCCATTAACAAGGCGCGTTCTAATTTATAATCATAAGTATGCACAAAGGGTATACCTCCGACTAGATAGGACTCTTCAACAAGAGCTCTGGCCAAAGATATTGCTTCCCCATGCATCTCTATTAATATTTTTTCATTTTCCTTTAAACCAACAGAATAATTAATTAAAAAATGGGCAAATTCTTTAATTCTTGGATCTTCCATAAATCTGTTATTCTCCTTATAAATTTTCATATCATTTTAAGGTAATATAGCTTTTTAAGGTAATATAGCTTTTTCTATTCATTGGTCTTGATCGCAATCCAACCATTCTCTTTTTTTGCCAGTATTGGCAGACTAATAATTGCACTCTCGTTAATTTTTAAAGTAAATTCCTCCTCAAACTCTTCACCTGTTGAAGTATTCTCCCTAACTTCTTCTGCAACAATTTTATGTTTTACACCCACTACTTTTACTAACACTCTTTTCCCCTTTTCAATTATACCAATATCCTTTTTATCTACCCAGACTCTAAAGGGGCTATTTGCAAGGTAAGTATTGTCACCTATAGAAATATTTTTGTTGTCAATAAATACTTTATGTTCTTTGCCAGTGACAAAAAGTATAATTCCAATTATGATAAACAGCACAATAAGGGCAATTCTTATAATAGTATTCCTTCTCAAAATATATTTCCTCCTGCTATGGGATTAATCAGCAAGTTTAATTTTTCTATGCTCCATAACCTTTTTGCGCTCCTCTTCTTTTTCAATACGTTTGCTCCAGGCATAAAATGCCAACGAGATAGCAATGACACCATATGAAACAAAAACCCTGAAATATTCTCCTAATTGTGCCTGTCCTATAAGTTCTTTGCCGGCACGAGGAGAAACAACAAACATAGTATGAAATAGAAGTACTCCAATAAATGCGTTTGGAATGCTGGCCCTAGCTACTGAGGCCCCTCCAACCAAAAGAGCAGCTATTGCAAATACGCCAACCTGCTCATGGCTATTGTAGGTATTCATTGTACCTACATTCTGCAAAAAAATAATCTGGCCATAGCAGGCTAAAACGGTAGATATGATAATAGATATAATTCGTGTCCTTTCAACATTAATTCCCAAACTTCTTGCCACATTATTATCCTGCCCTACTGTACGCATCTCCTGCCCTAACTTAGTCTTTTTAAACCAGACAATAAATAAGCACAATAAAATAATCAATAATATGGTAGCAACAGGAATTTGTATACCACTTACTTGCAAAGGAATAAGATTATCCATAACTTGCCTTATTTCAAGTAAGCTTATGGCATTTCTGATTCCGTAACCTCTCGGTAATAAAATATCAGAATTGGTAATTGGAATAACACTGCCCATCCCATAAAGTACTATTATCTGATATATGCCATTCATAAAAAAGGAAAGCATAAATCCTGTGACCATCTCTCTTCCTTTGGCTCGATTAAGGACTATCCCTGCAAAATACCCTAATAAAATGGCTATAGGTGTCGAAATTATAAATGACAAAAACATACCCTTAATTCCCACAATATGCCAATCAGTTATAAAAATTAAACCGATTTCACCAGCCATTGCTCCTAAAACTATACCAAAATTCATACCCATTCCCGCCATAACTGGTATTAACAATGCAAGAACAAGAAAGGTGTTTCTTGAAAGTCTAGCAGTAACCTCTCTGATATAATAATCTCCCGAAAGGCCGGATAAAGGAATAGCAGCAATTACCAGCAAAGTTATAATTACCGGTACAGAATAGTTTATTAAAAATTTAACATAGGGATTTATTTGTCTATTAGTATTTTTACTTTTCATGATCTTCCTCTTGTTATACGGGTTAAAGCATAAACAATCATTCCATTAGAAACAATTATCCTGACTACTTCTGACATATCGGATTTAAATATATTATTAATAATCGATGGGGTCATTGTGATTATTCCCTGAAAAAGAAAAACACCAACAATAACATTCTCAAAAGAAGCTTTTCCAACTGTGGCTCCCCCAATAAGTAAAGCTGCAATTGCTGGAAAAGGCATATAGAGCGGTGCCATGTATAGCTGTATGAAACCAAAACTTTCTTGGTATACTATAATGCCTATGGCAGCAATCACAGTAGATAATACTACTGAAATAATCCTCATATTATCCACATTAACACCACAAGATTTTGCAAAATCGGGATTGGAGCCTACAGCTATCATTGCTGTACCAATTTTAGACCTAAAAAATAACCAGACTATTGCAGTAAGGAAAATAAAAAATAAAATTGTTCCAGTGGGAAAAACAATATATTCTCCAACTTTAATCTGAAGAAAATTTGTTAATATATTAAACCAGTAATCCTGATTACTTATGGTAGTTCTCAGGCCTTCTCCTCCATAAGGCCAGATTATGCTGGGATTCTTAAAAGGGAGTAGTAGCCATAAAATGCACATAAAAGAAACTGCGGAGAAACCTACATAAGTAGCTACCACCATCTCGTCTCCCTTTACCTTGTTTAGGAGAATTCCATACAAAAAGCCTAATATCAGGGCAAAAAATAACGAAACTGCTATAGCTACAAAGAACCCTGCAAAGCCGGTTGCATTTAACTCAATACTAATAACAGCCCCTAAAAGTCCGGCAATAACACCTAACTGTAAACCAAAATTTAAACCACAACCGGATCTGACCATTGGTATCAAAGATAGAACCAAAATTCCATTCATTCCAAATCTGACAATAACATCATTGATTGATATATCCAGCCGAACTCCCACAATAGGTGCCAGGATAAAGAGTGTTATCAAAAAAAAGAAAATTATAATTCTCGGTAAACCAAATTTTTCAATTACAGTTTTAATCTTTCCAATCAACTAGACCAACTCCTCTTTTCTCGATTCATCACCCAGCATCAATAATCCAAATTCTAATGAATCCAAAGTAGCTGGCAATATTCCAGCAATCATTCCTTCGCTAACAATGGCTATACGATCACAGGTAGATCTAAGCTCTTCAAGTTCTGATGAAGTTATTATAATTGTCACACCAAATTTTTCATTATAATGTCTAAGAGTATCTAAAACCAGACTTTTTGCTCCCACATCAATACCCCGAGTAGGTTCTGAAACAAACATAATTTCTGGTTGTAAAGCAAAAACTTTCGCCAAAGATAATTTTTGTTGATTTCCTCCAGATAGTTCGCGTACCAGTTGGTTTTCATTTACACATTTAATCTGTAATGAATTGATGTACTCTTTAGATATTTGTGCCATAACCTGATCGTTACGAAATTTTATTAATCCACCCAAAAAAGATTTCAGATAGTCATTTTTTACCTGCATTGCCGTAAAGGCAATATTCCAAAAGACAGGCTGGTCAAGAAGAAGTCCTAATCCTCGCCTATCCTCAGAAACAAAAGCCATCCCCTGTTCCAAAACGTATTTAGGGTTATTGAGTTTAACAGATTGTCCTTTAAACTTTATATCACCTTCAGATTTATAAAGTCCCATAATGCCATTGGCAATTCCTAACTTTCCCTGCCCGGTTAGACCCCCGATGCCAAAAATTTCGCCTTTATTTACTTTGAATGATACACCGTTGACTTGCTCACCTGGCATATCTACCCATAGATTATTAATTTCTAAAATGGTTTCATTTAATTTTCTTTCATTTCTGGGCTTCCATAAAATCTTGTTAAGCTCACTACCAATCATATATCTAGCAATTTCAGTCGGATTAGTTTCTGAAGGGATTAGTTCTTTTTGAATAGAACCATCCCTGAGCACTATTATCCTGTCGCAACTACTCAATATTTCTTGTAATCGATGGGAAATAAATATTACTGACACACCATTAGCTGAAATATTCTTT